>NZ_JBQFLX010000004.1:0-269444 GCF_056531525.1 Ruegeria sp. N11 | reverse complement strand
CAACGCATCTTCATCCGAATACCGCTTCCGAGCCATCCATCATCCCTTCCGTGACACCAAAATAGTGGCACAGTTTTACGGGGCTAAGACAATTGGACCATACGAATTATCCGTTGCCGAGAACTTGCTTTCGACGAAGGCATTTATCCCTCGCGATGCCTACCTGAGTTCAGGGAATGGGTTTCTCTTTACACTTTCCCAGTAGAAACCTGCCTTGGCGATCTCTATCTGATCTGATGAGTAAAGTGGCTACGGTAGCAATTTCTAAGTGTGGTGTACTGTAGTGCTTAGTACCCTTGGGCTATTGTCCCATTAAACTTGAGAGCAATTTTGTGAATGGATTTTCACTATACTGAACCCCAAAATGAACTCGAAAAGATGTTGGGCGGATTCTTCTGCATCAATGCCATCGGTCCCATAAAATATGGCGACGATAGCAAGTTCTCGGAGTTCCTAGACACGCACAGCCCACCCTCATACATGACCATCTACATCGATTCCTTAGGTGGCGACTTGGAAGCGGCAATTGGCATTGGCAGAAGGATACGGGAATACGGGCTTTGGACTGACATAGGTTGTTACTTTCTGGAAGAACCTGACCCAACAATCCCGTTGGCTCCGCGAAAACGAGTAGCTGGGAAATGTATGAGCGCGGCAACCATGGTTTACCTTGGCGGGCGTCTCAGATATTTTTCTAACGGAAGCAAGTTTGGGGTGCATCAATTCTCACTTAAGAACCCGTTTCCAGAAAACGCAGGTCTGTCCCAAATCTTGTCTGCAAGGATTGCTTCCTACGTAAGCGACATGGGTATCTCGCCTGAGTTTCTAGAACTGTCTTCCGCAACGGACGCCAAGGACATTTACCTTATTGGCGAGAAACGACTGAAAGAACTTGGAGTTGTAACTGGCGGACAAACTGACGTTTCTTGGGATGTCCAAGCGCGAGGTAATTTGATCTACGTGCGCGGTGAACGAGACTCCATCTATGGCCGTCACAAGGTCATGTTGGGTTTCACCAAAAACGCTGGTTTCTTTTTCTGGGCAGTGATTGAAGCGCAAAACCGACACGACGAACTGACAAGTTTTGGCGTGGTAGAGATAACCGTGAACGGAGAAGAACAAAAATTCGATATCTCAAAAGCGTGTTCACGGATTTCGTACGGAACCGACGTTCATGTTTTTGCAAACATAACCAGTGATCAAGCGCGTGCAATCAGCAAATCGGAGAACTTCGGGGTACAAATAAAGTTTGTCAAAGATTCGCCGACATTTCTGGGTATCTACGCCATGTCCACAGAGGGCGGTACGGATCAACTTCAAACATTTTACCACACCTTTTCTTGAACTGTGCTTAGCCTAGAACCCAGCCTTCATGCCCCACCTAGCAAACTCTCTAAGCCGCGCCTCGCGCCCACCATAAGTATTCTCAGCGACCGACTGAGCGGAGTGCCCGAGACACCCGTGACGAACTTCTACAGGTGCCCCTGCATCCCTCAGCTTATCGCTTGCCCTATGGCGAAGCCCATGGACCTTCATACGCTTGTCGTCAGTGTTCTTTCTGACCGCCTTCATCAGTGCCGCAGCGGCAGCCGTAGGGCCTCCGTCACGGCCATATGAAGGGAACAGCGGCGCTTAGAGGCCAGCCTTCACCAGCCACTCACGAACCTGTTCAATCCTCTCATCACCTCCATACACACTCGCCCCTTCACCTCGGATTGAGTGACCCAAGCAGCGGTCAATAATCACCTGCTCAGCGCCAGCCGCGCGTAGTTTCGATGCTGCCCTATGGCGCAAGCCGTACGTAGTGTTGTCTATGTCCAGTGGTTTGATGTGCTTGGTGTTAAGTAATTGGGTCAGGCTATCAGCGCCTCTCTCACCACGGCTATAGCGTGCGAACAGGGCGTCAGCAGGTTCACCCTCACCAGCTAGCCTTAGCGCCTCGCTGACGGCCTCCTGAGCGCTGGGCGTAAGAGGTACATCACGGTCACGGCTTTGGGTCTTGAGTGCGCCACGCAACCCGTTCGCTCGGATTTGAATGACGCCGCGGTCTAGGTCCACGTCCTGCCGTTCCAGATAGCATAGCTCCTTTGCATGAATACCAAGGCTCATCAGGGTCCACAGGGGCCAGAGTTCGGACGCCATCGGCTTGAGGCGATCAGCGACCTTAACAAACTCATCATCACTCAGGGGTTTCCTTTTGTCGGCCTTTCGGGTGGAGGCTTTGGGCAATTCAATACCGTCCAGCGGGTTCGCCACCTTTCCTGCCAGATCGTTCTCTCGCAGGGCCAAAGTTATCAGCGCCGAGGCTTGACCCACTTCACGCTTGATAGTGTCGGCACTGAGGGGCGCGCCGTTGCCCTTTCTATGAGACTTGTAATGGTCGACCAGATCACGGCCATGAGCGCGCTTAAGATCAGCCAAAGGTAGTTTGCCCAAAGGACCCCAGACCGCCTTGAGGGTCCCCGCTAGGCGGTCCAGTCGAGTACGCTTGGCCTTGTTGTCAGCGCACCTAAGGGTTCGGTACATTGCAACACCATCGGCCACTGTAGGGGCTGGCGGTTTGGCCTTGGGATTGGTGAGGATTTCCTTGACCATTGGGTCAGGAGTAGCTTCCGCAAGGTGACCACGCAACCACGGGTCATCTTCATCCAAACCTCTGACGCCTTCCAACAACCCCGCAGCCTTCAAAGCAGCTTCGTGAAATTTCTGACCGGGAGTTCTAGCATCTAGGCCGGTAACCCGTTCACGCATGGTTTGAACGGTTTTCTCAAACATGGCATCAATGGCTGCATGCTCTTGAACCATCTTGGGGCCTGACTTGTTTTTTAGAAACACAATCAAGGTCGCGCTGTCCATCTGATCAGCGATATCTTTTGGCCAGCGACGACGATACCTCAGGGTCTTTCCGCCACGCAGACTGTCCAGATGCTTCAGCTTGTGATTCACCATGTTCTCACCTCTGTGTATAAAAGGTGCCCTCATTTTTGTCCTAATTTCCGGGCTGATATCCCAATGAAATAAGGAAATAAAGGCTCTGAGGTGATGATAGTGGTGCCCCCACACGGACTCGAACCGCGGACCTACTGATTACAAATCAGTTGCTCTACCAGCTGAGCTATAGGGGCGCTGGCGTCCGATTACTCTCTCCGGAAAGGGACTGCAACCCACAAATTTTGCCCGCATGGAAATCTTTCCCAGAACGTTTTGATAACTGTGCCACTGTTCCCCGTTGCGAATTTGACTGTGGTTGCTGCAGGCTGTAACCCGACAAGGCACCATGAGGACGCAAGGGCTGAAACAGAAAGATGCAGGTTGTCATTCACGCAGGCGGAGCTTTTGCGGACGATGGTCGGCTGCTGAACTCATTGCAGGCGAATTTGAACATCCTGTCTGCGCATGGGGTGTCTCTGGTTGGACCACGGCGCTATCGACAGGTTTTTCGGCCTGTGTTCAACGCGATAGGATCGCATCCGGTTTCCACTGATGAGCTTGTCCGGCTTATGGAAATACTGCCGGATGACGAAAACACTCAGCGAACAATATTCACCAGCCCGGATTTCATCGGTGAGCCGGTCGAGGCCATAAAGGATGGACAGTTCTATCCTGCGGCCGGGCAACGCATGGCCATCCTGGAACACGCCTTCCCCAATGATCAGGTCGAGCTGTTTTTCGGGCTGATCAATCCCGCAAGCTTCATTCCGAAAACCCTGGCGGCACTTCCGCAAGACCGTCGCGATCAGATCCTCCGGGACACCGATCTGAGCTGCCTGAGTTGGCTCAGCACGATAGAAGATATTCGCGATCTCGCACCCGGCGTCGGAATAACGCTTTGGTGCAACGAGGATACGCCTCTGATCTGGGGGGATGTGCTGCGCGCGATGGCCGGGCTAGACGACGATGTGGTGATGCAGGATGAATATGCCTTCCTCTCCTCCCTGCTGACGGAACCCGGCAAGCGCGAGGTTCTGGCGCTGATCCGTCAGGACCCTCAGCCCGACAAACATGATCTGCGTGAGGAACTGGCCGGGATCTTTGAAACACACGCATCGCCTGAAGAGGTTGAAGAGGAGTTGGATTTGCCCGGCTGGAGTGTGGATATAGTCGAAGCGTTTTCCGAACTTTACGAACAGGACCTGGCCCGAATTCAATCCATGCCGGGCATTCGCTTTCTGAAACCCTGATGGTCGGCCGAGGGTGACGGTCACCCGGTGCGGGTCGCCGCCAATGCGGGTGAACTTCGTGAGGGTTTGGCGAGGTGCGTTTCAGGTCCTCAGGAGTATGAATGCACCTGCCCTGCCGGTCAAAATCGGGACGGCCAAAGGCCTGTTACTGAGTGCCACGAACTGACAACGCGCGAAGCCAAAGAAAGAGTTGATAGACCCACACTGCGCCTGAACGCTGCGACAGCCCGAAATTCGCGGGCTTCCCCCTAAGACCCGAGCAGAATGGCAGCAAAGTACCCTGTGGTTCTGAGCCTAGCTCATACCCAAAGCTTCTTTGTACATTTCTAGAACCGCTTCTTCCTCGGCGATGTCGTCCTTGTCCCGTTTGCGCAGCGCGATTACCTTGCGCATGACCTTGGTGTCGTAGCCGCGCGCTTTGGCTTCTGCCATCACCTCTTTTTGCTGTTCGGCAATGTCTTTCTTCTCGGCATCGAGGCGCTCGAATCGTTCGATGAACTGGCGCAATTCGCCCGCCGTCACACGGTAGTTGGCGGTGGCCTGATCTTCGGTCATGTCTTCCATTTACGTCTCTCCCAGAGGCTGCGGTCTGATGCTGTGACATCGGGCAATATGCCGGATACATCGGTGCCGTCCGGGCCGCAAGCACCCAATAGCGGGCCAGGCTTGTGCCATCCGGCCTGATCCGCTAAGCGCAGCTTGAGAAAAAGGCAATATGTGGAAACCCATGTTCGAACTCATCACATGGAGCGGGGCCGCTCTTTCGCTGGCGGGGCTGGCCGGGCTGGTCTGGTGCATTCTGCGCGTGATGAAGGCGCGCAAGGCCGGCCTTTCGGATGATGAATTGCGCGCGGCTGTTCAAAGCGTTCTGCCGTGGAACCTCGCCTCATTGTTTTTATCGGTGATCGGGCTGATGCTGGTCATCCTCGGTATCTCGTTCGGATGACCAACTAAGCTCAGACTGGCAGGTTGTCGAAGCGCGCTTCCATGGCGTCTTCGCACAGCGACGCATCCAGTCGCTTCAGTCGGGACGGCACATGCAGCCCCCGCTGATGCAGACGGTCAATCATTTTGCTGACGGAGGGCTGAAGGGCCAGTCGTGTTTCAAGGCATGCACCATGCAATTGACGCTCCAGTTGTTCAGCTTCTGAGTAGAGATTCTGTTTCGACATTTCCATCCTCCCAAATGGTGCCAGTCTTGCAGATATGCGTAGTAAGTAACGGTATTGCGACTTTCAGAACATTTCCACCCAAGGTTGCGGATTCCCGCCGGTTCCCGGGGAAGATTTCGCCACTTTGCGCGCACTGCATGAATTTTATGCGGTTCCGAGTCAGAATGCCTTGACCGACATCAACAAGGAATTGATGATTGCATCACATTCCGAATTTACTATATGATATGTGATACGTTTAATGGGGGTGTGCATGACACCAGTAGTGAAAGCCTTTTTCGATCCGGATACATTCACCGTATCCTATGTCGTGCAAGAGCCCGAAGGCACTGCGTGCGCAATTATCGACAGCGTGCTGGATTTTGACCATGCATCGGGGCGGACCGGCACGGGTTCGGCCGACCGGATCATCGAATACGTCAGGTCCGGCGGACTGAAAGTCGAATGGATTCTGGAAAGCCATGTGCATGCAGATCACCTGTCGGCCGCGCCCTATCTGCAGCAGGAGTTGGGCGGAAAGATCGGGATAGGCGCCCAGATCGTCACGGTGCAGGACACGTTCGGCAAGGTGTTCAATGAAGGTACGGAATTCCAACGCGACGGCAGTCAGTTCGACGCTCTGTTCTCGGAAAATGACAGCTTTCACATCGGCCAGATGCGGGGCGACGTTCTGCATACGCCCGGGCACACCCCGGCTTGCATGACCTATGTGATCGGTGACGCGGCTTTTGTCGGGGACACCCTGTTCATGCCCGATTTCGGAACCGCACGTTGCGATTTTCCGGGCGGCTCCTCTGAAATGCTGTATGCCTCGATCCAGAAAATCCTGTCCTTGCCGGATGAAACCCGGATTTTCGTCGGGCACGACTACAAGGCACCCGGACGCGATGAGTTTGCCTGGGAAACGACGGTGGGCGAGCAAAAGGCGCTGAACGTACATATCGGACAGGGACGCAGCATCGAAGAATTCGTGGAAATGCGGGATGCGCGGGATGCGACACTGGCGATGCCCCGGCTGATCCTGCCATCGCTACAGGTCAATATGCGGGCCGGGCAGATGCCGCCTGCGGACGAAAAAGGCGACGTATTTCTGAAGCTGCCCCTCAACAAGCTTTGACGCGTACAGGCGCTTAGAAGAAGGCAAAACAACATGAATGCAGACTGGATATGGGGCCTCGCCGGAGGCCTTCTGATCGGGCTCGGCGCCGCAGTTTATCTGTTGGGAAACGGCCGCATCATGGGCGCCAGCGGTATCCTTGGCGGGTTGGTGGATCGCAGCGGCAGAATGGCCGAGCGTTTGGCGTTCATCGCCGGTGTTGTCGCCATACCGGCATTGCTTCGCCCCTTGATGAATCCGCAAGCTGAAACCCATCTGACCGGAAACATCGCGGTTGTGATAGCCGCCGGCCTTCTGGTTGGCGTCGGCACCCGGATCGCAAACGGCTGCACCTCCGGGCACGGTGTGTGCGGCATCTCGCGATTTTCAACGCGTGGGATCGTTGCCACGATTGTCTACATCGCCGCGGGCGGGCTGACGATTGCCCTGCTGCGGCACGTTTGGGGGGTGATCTGATGCGCGTTCTGATTTCTCTGATTGCCGGATCCCTTTTTGGCGCGGGTCTTCTGATCTCGGGCATGACGGACACCACCAAGGTGCAAGGCTGGCTGGACGTGTTCGGCAATTGGGATCCTACCCTGGCCTTTGTGATGGGAGGTGCAATTCTGCCTATGTTGGTTGCCTGGCAGCTGACGACCAACCGCGCACCTCTGGTGGGTGGGCAGTTTCCGAACGCACCTTCATCGGAACTGGATCGCCGTCTGATCATTGGATCGGTTCTGTTCGGGGCCGGCTGGGGGCTGGCCGGATTGTGCCCGGGCCCGGCCATTGCGTCGCTCAGCTACGGCGGGGTTGGCGGCGTTGTGTTCATGGTGGCAATGATCACGGGTATGTTGATGGCTCCAACCCTTGGTTCGCAACTGGACAGAACCGCAAACCCGGCCTAAGCAATCAGAATGGAGATTCGACCAATCACCCCCCGCTATGCCGTCTCGCCACAAATCACGGTCGAGGATGTGCCAGCTATCGCTGCGGCAGGATTCGTCAAAGTCATCTGCAACAGGCCCAACATCGAAGTTCCGGCGAACATGCAGTCTGACGCCATCGGACAGGCAGTTCGCGATGCAGGGATGGAATACGAGGTTCTGGAACTGACACACCAGACCATGACCCCCGAGAACGTGGCACTTCAACGTGAACTTGCGGAAAGCTGCAGCGGGCCGGTTCTGGCTTATTGCGCATCAGGCACGCGATGCTCGGTGGTCTGGGCGCTGGGGCAATGTGATCGGATGAGCACGGATGACATCCTGTCCGCCACAACCAATGCAGGTTACATGCTGGAAAACCTGCGTCCGGCATTGGATCACATCCGCCAGGAAAAAAGCTGATCAGAAATTATGGCCCGGGTCGGTTTCCGGCCCGGTCAATCCAGCAAGCTGGGATATCTCGGCGGCCATTTGATCGGCGTCCTCATAATTCAGTTCCGCATCGGCTGATGTCAGCAAACGCGTGTCTCTTGGCGAGGAGGCCTCAACCGCATCGACTTGTGCGGTTGGATCGTTGGGGATCGACTGTTTTTCGTCGGGCTTGCTTTCCAGAAATGCCAACGCTGCCGCATCGGCGGGGACAGGTGTAATTCCTTGCTCATTCAGCCGAACAGCGCGCATTCCCCCACATTGACCCAGACGACCGACAGCGACGGGGCTTTTGTCAATCGTCAGGAGCCTGGTACGGTCCAGCCTTGCGCCGGTCAGGGGAACAACATCGCCCACCTTTAGTTCCGACAATGCCGTCAGGGGCAGTGACATTCGGCAGATCACGGAGTTCAGTTCAGCCCGTAAAACGCCGGTCGCCTGATCCAGTCGGGGCCCTGTTTGCTGAATGGCCGCGTCACCGGTTTCCGCAACCTGTGCTGGCACGGGTTGCAGAAAGCACATCTGACCTTGCCGCGCCCCTCCGCCCAGCTCCACAGTCAGGTCGAAAAGGCGGTATCTGTCTTCCACCAAAGCCAATGACAGGGCCCGTGTATCCGGCAGGCGGGAAGCAAACTCAAACCCCGACAGGCTCGCCTGATCGGACGCCAAGGCGACCAGATCGACGGACCGAGCCAGCGTATCTTCGATCAGAGGCGCCACCATGGCCGCATCTGTTTCTGTGAAAGGGCGCGGCTTAGGTTCACCCGGCAGCACCTCACCGAAGGTTTGCGCCTGCACGATCGCGGACACAGCGCCGGGGTTCAGACAAACGGCAGCCATGACCCCATTGTCCGCCCGAAACAACAGTAAAAGCCAGTCTTTCCCTATCAGGTCAGCCAACCCGTCCTGCGGGCAGGTCGTCTGTTTTGCGCCGATTACAGTTAGTGGTAGGTTCCATTGTTCGCCCGCCGCCCTGGCCAGTGCCAGTCGGAGGGCCCGCAGCACCGATCGGGGCGTGTCGTCGGGTTCGACCGGCCTGATTGCAAGCTTACGCACCAAAGCCGCATTGACGGGTTGTGTCATCGCCCTGTTCGCCACCTTATTCCGAATTCCAGGTTCAGGTGTAACCCAGCCAAAGTTACGAATGTCTTTAGACGGCCGTTATTGCGCAGCCTGCCGGTAGGCCAGCGGCAGGCTGACCCGGAACGCCGCCCCGCCCTGCCCCGCGAGATAGTTGATCTCGCCGCCCAGCCGCTGCACGATCTCGCGGCAGATCGCCAGACCCAACCCCGCCCCCTGGGCCTTTTCGACCCCTACGCGGGCAAATTTCTCGAACACAACCGAACGCGCTTCGGGGGGGATGCCAGTGCCATTGTCCACGAAGTCAATCACCACCTGACCGCCAATGTCATGAGCCGAAATCGTCAGTTCCGGATCGGCCGCGTCGCAGTATTTCTGAGCGTTCGAAATCAGGTTGATGAACACCTGGGCCAGGCGGTCCAGATCCGTGTGCAGCGGAATCCGTTCAGCACCACGCACCCGCCGCACAGTCAGGGTCTTTTCCGTTCCTGCAAGCGCGCTGGAGACCGCTCGATCCAGAACCGAGCGCAACGTGTCGTCCCCCATATTCAGACTGACCTTGCCACTTTCCAGAACACTCAAATCCAGCAGATCGTCCAGCAAACGAGTCAATCGCAACGCCTCGTCATGAATGATCGCGGCATATCGGGTCTGTTCCTCGCGCTTCAGTCCGTCCGTGTCACGCATGATCTCGGAAAAAGCCCGGATCGAGGTCATTGGCGTACGCAATTCGTGGCTGACCTGACTTAGGAATGTGTCCTTTTGCTCGGAAATCTGCGTCAGCTTCGTGTTGGCTTCGCGCAGTTTCCGCGCCGTGCGGCTGAGTTCTGCGGACTTTTCCTCAAGCTTGCTGGAATATTCCAGCAGTTCCGCAGATTCGTCCGCGACCGCCAGCAGATCTTCGACGGAAACCGATGCACCGCCAACGATCTGTCCGATCATGGCATGGGCTGTAGCGGCACCAACCGAACCGCTCAACTCGCGTTCCAGCCGTTCCAGAAACCCCGGCGTCGGTTCAGGCAGATCGGCGCGCCCGCCCTGTTGTCTGGCCTCGGACTGAAAGAACTCCTGCGCGGGACCTGCACCCAGAATCCGCTGGGTCATGATCATCAGATCTTCGCTTTGAGCGACCGAACCGGTCCAGCCACCCGGCGCGACAGAGTGATCAAAGACATTCACGAACTGCGCACCCTGCAGGCGTTCAAGCGGGCTGGGAAAGCTCAGCAGCGAGGCGATACAGAAGGCAACAGTGTTCAGAGACATGGACCACAGAACGGAATGCACCATCGGGTCGATCCCCTCGATCCCGAACAGCGCCTGTGGCCGCAGCCAGCCCCAACCGAACAGCCCGTTCTGCACGACGTTGTCAGGCATTATGGCGCCGCCCATTCCCGGCAGAAGCAGGGTATAGATCCACAGGACGAACCCAACGCTCAGCCCGGCAAGTGCTCCGGTTCGAGTGGCACCGCGCCAGAACAGGCCGCCGACCATTGCCGGCAGAATCTGGGATACACCCGCAAAAGCAATCAGACCGATCGAGGCCAAAGCCGCCCCGCCCCCTGATAGCCGGTAGTAAAAGTAGCCTAGCGCCATCAGGGCTGCGATGGACACACGGCGCGACATCAACACCACGTTGCGCACGTCACCCGAAACCGAACCGGAACCTTCCTGCGTGCTCAGCCAGATTGGCATGACGATATGGTTCGATACCATGGTCGACAGCGCCATCGCAGTCACGATCACCATAGACGTGGCCGAGGAGAACCCGCCGATAAAGGACAGCATCGCCAGCCAGTCATTGCCTTGCGACAGCGGCACGGTCAGAACGAACAGGTCCGGGTTCGAGCCTTCGGGCAACAGATCCAGCCCCACAACGGCAATCGGAACGACAAACAGACTCATCAGCAGCAAATACAGCGGAAATGCCCATGCAGCGGTTCGCAGATGACTTTCGTCATCGTTTTCCACCACCATGACCTGGAACATGCGCGGCAGACAGACAAAGGCAGCGGCGGACAGGAAAACAAAAGTGGTCCATCGGCCCGCATCCACGTTCCATCGACCGATATCCGACGCGTCGATACGCTCCATCATCGGGGAGATCCCCCCCGCAACGCCCCAGACCACAAACGCACCGACGGCAAGCAGGGCGAACAGTTTTACCACGGATTCCAACGCGATGGCCGTCACCACACCGTGGTGTCGCTCGTTCGCGTCCAGGTTGCGTGTGCCGAACAGGATGGCAAAAACGGCAAGACCTGCCGCAACCCAGAATACACTGGAACCTTCGCGATAGAGGCCCGAGGGGTCTGCTTCGGCAAAAATGGAAAAGGACAGGGTTATCGACTGTAGTTGCAGCGCGATGTAAGGCGTGCCGCCCAGTACCGCCAGAATAGTCACACAGATGGCCAGCGTGTTGGACTTGCCGTAGCGGGAGGAGATCAGGTCCGCGATCGAAGTCACACGCTGACTGCGTCCGACCCGGACCAATTTGCGCAGGCCCCACCACCAACCGATCATCACCAAAGTCGGCCCCAGATATATGGTCACGAATTCCAGCCCCGAACGGGCTGCGTTTCCGACTGCACCGTAGAAGGTCCAGGCGGTGCAGTAGATCGACAGGGACAGCGTATATATCAGCGGTGAACGCAGCCATTTACCCTTGCCCGCTGCCGCCATTCTGTCGGCGGCGAACGCAACGCCAAACAGCAACACCACATAGCCCAGGCAGACCAGGATCAGGACGTTCAGCGTTGCCATTGATCCGTATCCGCTTCGGTTTCATCGCGCCGGGACAAACGCCTGGCCGCATAGCCAAATCCCACGCTGGCCAGAATAAGCAGCCCCCAACAGGCAAAGATGTAATAGATGGCCGAGGACAATGGAACGCCGGCCCCGGCGCTATCCACCGAGGGCCATAACAGCGGGATTGCAACAAGGGCGCCGCCGAGAACGGGCAGCAACCGGGCCGCATCCATCAACCTGCGCCGACGATAGCCTTGACGTTCAAGAAACAGCGAAGACCGCCCCGCTGGCGGCTGATGGTCTTCGCTCTGGCTCATGTCCGGGTGGCCTGTGCGTGCAGGTCCCGCACCGCTGTCAGAACTTCGGCATTGGAAAACGGCTTGGTCATGAACCGGCTGACCCCCGCATTTTCAGCCATTTCGCGGTCGCGGGACTGGCCCCGCGCAGTCAGCATCAGGACCGGCAGAGCTTTCATCTCGTCCAGTTCGCGTAAATCCCGCAGGATGTCCATGCCGTTTTTCCCCGGCAACATCACGTCTAGTATCACCAGATCAGGGTTTGCCCCCTGAATCACTTCAACAGCATCGGTACCCTCGGCATGGGTTTCGACCTGCCAGCCTTCACGCGTCAGCAAAAACCGAATGGCCTCAGCAATGTTCGGCTCATCCTCAATTAACAGAACCTTACGGCTCATATTTGCAATTCCTCCCCGAGACCGGCCACGCGCCTGGCGACCTGTCACATTCAGATTAAGCGCTATGTTACGAAACTGTCAAAAACCTTCACTCAGAATCGACGGTTCGCGGCGCGATCCGCATTCCGGGTTTGGGCACACACGGCAGCCGGGACCGGCGCGGACACTTGCATTACTTGTGTCTCCGGCAAACTCGACCGGTTGCACCAGCATGACAGACCGGTAATCCGGCCCGTCCTCGTGACCCGATATGCTATGCGGCCAGGCCACCGCATGACACTCGAATTCTGCCGCTGTTCTGCCAAGTTGCAGAACACGCCTGCGGATCGGCACCAATGGCCGGTTCAACGCCTGATACAATGGCCACAGCGGGCAGGCTTCGCCGTATCGCGGCAAGGCAAACCCTTGTACCGGCTTGAAGAAAAGGATGCTTCCCGAGGCGTCGCAGATCACGAGGCCTGTCGGGCGTGTCAGCGTGTCCTTGGGCAAAAAGGCCAGCCTGCGCAATACCGTGGCGTGGTCGACCGAAAACCGGGCCGCAAGTTTCAGCGGATCTGTTCCTGTATCAGCCAGAGCTGCCTTCAGTGGCTCAAGCGGCAGGGCCTGTGCGTCCTGTGCGTAGAGCCTCAGAAGATCGCGCGTGACGGCCCTGGCGGCACCAGAATCAAGCGCGTTGAGGTCTATTTCGCCGGTTGCTCCGTTCTCTTCGATCATTGGGAAATGGTGCGCATGATCCGAAAAGAACGCCTCGGCTTCTTCCAGTGGGACACCCCGGCGATCGTTTGCCGAGTCGTTGTCATCCAGATAGGCCACCAACGCCTTTGAACTGTCGGCCAGACGCTCTGCATCCTGATGCAGGTTTCGATGAAATCGGTCCTGCCACTCGGCCTCGATATCCCGGGTGTCGACCAGAATGGCTGCCGTGGATCGAATCGCTGCTGCCGTTGACAGAACCTCGTGCATGGATGCGGCCAGGTGCGGGTCATGCGTCAGGCGATCGGACAGTGTTTCGACTGTGCGTTCAAGCGACACGACCCGCCGATGCATCTGTGCCAGCACCTTCGCCCACCCAGGAAAGCGTCCGGCAAATTCTTCCAGCCCGTCAATTTCGGCGGAATGGCCGACCGATTCCGCCGCAGCCTCACGCAGGGCCGAAATCAGCGTGGCCTCAATACCTTGCGTCAGTACCGAAGGTTCCACCATCAGAACTGACGCTATATCGACCAACAGCTTACCGCCGATCCGGCGTCGATTGTGTTCGATCAGATTCAGGTAAGAGGCCGAAATGCCGACCTGCCGGGCAAGTTCGGACTGGCGCATACCAGCTATCTGCCGACGTTCCCTGATACGGCTTCCTGTCAATACACCCCGAATTGCAGCACCCTCCCTTCGGTTGCCGCTACTGTATATCCCAGATTTGTTTTCAGATAAAATTATTAATAAAAGAAGTTTATAGCATTATTTTCAACCGGTCTTTACACAATTGACAAGCTATACCGCACCATGCGTTTCGTTTAATATTCACCAACAGGCATCCCCGTTCGATCTATTTCTTCATACTACTTCATTTTCATCACAAATCCCGGCACGATACAGAAATGAGCGACCCTGCATTCGAATACGCGCCGATCGGCCTTGTCGAGTTGGAAAACCGGATCATCCGGCGATGCAATCTGCAATTCGCGCGCACCTTTGGCGGCGAAGAAGCGGAATATCGCAACATGCCGCTGCTGCATCTCTACCCGTCCGTGGCCGACTGGGAGCGCATTGGCGCACGCAGTCTGCAGGTGATGCGCGATACGGGCTACTACACGGATGAACGCGTCATGCGTCGGCGCAATGGCGATCTGTTCTGGTGCCGGGCGCGCGGGCGCTCGCTGACGCCTGATGACCCGTTTCGACATGGAATCTGGAGCTTTTCCGATATCTCCGAAGAACGGCCACTGGTCGAGTTGACCGCGCGGGAACGCGAAGTGGCCATCCTGTCGTGCCGGGGGCTATCCGCCAAGGAGATCGGCGGAGAACTGGGCCTGAGCTATCGCACCATCGAGGCCTACCGCGCGCGGCTTCTGGAGAAGTTCGGCGCCCGGAAACTGCCCGAGCTTGTCGCCAAATTGTCGGGGATGCCATTATGAGCGCCTCACCCCCTCACGTTTCCGAATAAAACCCCAATTTAGCAGGGCGAGACGGCACTTTTCATGACCGTGCGCATGGCTTATAACGCTGCCTAATCAGACCAAAGCCCGCACGAAACAGACGGGCCAAAGGGGAACCGTCGAGGACACTCATGACAGATACCAAGCACGAAGCGGATGTGGCGTTCATCAAGGCATTGGCCGAACTGTTGCGCGAAAATGACCTGACCGAATTGCAGGTCAAGCGCGAGTATGGCGAGGAAGACAGCCTGAACGTACGCGTCAGCCGCATGTCGCAGGCCGTGCCTGCCCCGGTTCAGATGACCGTTCCGGCCGCTGCACCGGTCGCTGCCGCCCCCGTTGCTGCTGCGGCTCCGGCCCCTGCGGAAGCGCCCGCCGCTGCCGAAGATCCCGCCAGCCACCCCGGCGCCGTGACGTCGCCCATGGTTGGCACTGTCTACATGCAGGCCGAACCCGGTGCACCCTCTTTCATCTCTGTCGGGGCATCCGTGTCCGAAGGCGACACGTTGCTGATTGTCGAGGCGATGAAGACCATGAACCACATCCACGCCCCCAAGTCGGGTACAGTCAAACGTATTCTGGTCGGCGATGGCGACGCTGTGGAATTCGGCACCCCTCTGGTCATCATCGAGTAAGGCGGGCCCATGTTCGACAAGATCCTGATTGCCAACCGAGGCGAGATCGCCCTGCGCGTGATCCGTGCCGCGCGCGAGATGGGGATTAAGACGGTCGCCGTGCATTCTACCGCTGACAGCGACGCCATGCATGTGCGTATGGCGGACGAATCGGTGTGTATAGGCCCTCCGCCCAGCCCGCAAAGCTACCTGTCGATGCCTGCGATCATATCGGCCTGTGAAATCACCGGAGCGCAGGCCATTCACCCCGGCTATGGCTTCCTGTCCGAGAATGCCGAGTTCGTGCAGATCGTCGAGGACCACGGCATTACCTTCATCGGCCCCACTGCAGAACATATCCGCATCATGGGCGACAAGATCACCGCCAAGGATACGATGAAAGCCCTGGGCGTGCCCTGCGTTCCGGGATCGGATGGCGGAGTGCCTGATCTGGCCACAGCCAAGCAGATCGGCGAGGAATTCGGCTATCCCGTCATCATCAAGGCCACCGCCGGTGGCGGCGGGCGCGGCATGAAAGTCGCGATGAATGCCGACGAGATGGAAAGCGCATTCATGACCGCGCGCGCCGAGGGCAAGGCCGCCTTTGGCAACGACGAGGTCTATATCGAGAAATACCTGACCACGCCGCGCCACATCGAGATTCAGGTGTTCGGCGATGGCAAAGGCAAGGCCGTACATCTGGGCGAGCGCGATTGTTCGCTGCAGCGTCGCCACCAGAAGGTGTTTGAAGAGGCCCCCGGCCCTTGCATCACCCCGGAAGAACGCGCCAAGATCGGCAAGGTCTGCTCAGATGCGGTGGCCAAGATTAACTACATCGGCGCCGGGACCATCGAGTTTCTCTATGAGAAAGGCGAGTTCTATTTCATCGAGATGAACACCCGCCTGCAGGTAGAACATCCCGTCACCGAAGGTATCTTTGGCGTCGATCTGGTGCGCGAGCAAATCCGCGTCGCCGCAGGTGAGCCGATGTCCTTCGGCCAGGACGATCTGGAGATCAACGGTCACGCCATCGAAGTTCGGATCAACGCTGAAAAACTGCCCAACTTCTCGCCCTGCCCGGGCAAGATCACAGCGTATCACGCGCCGGGCGGACTGGGCGTCCGGATGGATTCGGCGCTTTACGACGGGTATTCGATCCCGCCCTATTACGACTCTCTGATTGCCAAGCTGATCGTGCAAGGCCGTGACCGGGCCGAAGCGCTGGCGCGGCTGGAACGAGCGCTGGGTGAATTGATCGTCGACGGTATCGACACCACGGTTCCCCTGTTCCACGCGCTTTTGCAGGAATCCGACATTCACAGCGGTGACTACAACATTCACTGGCTGGAGCGTTGGCTTGCGCAAAACATGGCCCAGTAAGACAGCGGCATTGGGTGGTCACACCCACCCAATGCCCGGCCAAAAATCATGAGCCTGTCTCCTGAACTTCTGCTGCACGGGTATTCCATCGGTATCTTTCCGATGGCCGAGCACCGGGACGCGGCTGAACTGTTCTGGGTTGATCCCAAACTGCGCGGAGTGTTTCCGCTGGATGGGTTTCACATTTCCCGAAGCCTGGCCCGTCGCATACGAAACGCGGACTATTCTGTTTCAATCGATCGTGATTTCGCCGGGGTTGTCGATGGATGCGCAGACCGCGCGGACACCTGGATAAACGCCGAACTACGCGATCTATATCTGCAGCTTCATCGCTCGGGCCATGCCCATTCGCTGGAAATATACGCCCAAGGCAGATTGGTCGGAGGCGTCTATGGCGTGGCCCTCGGTGCCGCGTTTTTTGGCGAAAGCATGTTCTCTTACCGAACCGATGCGTCGAAGATCGCCCTTGCCTATTTGGTGGACCGATTAAGTCAGACCGGATTTCAATTGTTCGACACGCAGTTTCTGACCGCGCATCTAGCCTCGCTTGGCGCAATTGAAATCCCGCGCGCGCGCTACCAGCAGGCTCTGGAAAGGGCGGTCAATGCCAGCGCTCATTTTTCCGCCGAAATCTCTCAAACCCCTCAGGGGGTCATACAGCGGATTACCCAAACGTCATAACGGGAATGGTCCAGCGCATTCAGCGCGGGCGAGGTTGCAATCATCCAGCCGTCAAACAGTTGCTCGGTCTTGCCCTGTTCCCAGATTGTCAGGAAGGCAAACGCATCGCCGGTGGGGTTTTCAATCGGATACCTACAATCGCCCAGAGCGACATCCAGCCCAAAGATGGTCTGTGTCTCGCCGCTTTTCAACTCGACATCGACGGTCTGGCCACTGACCTTGTCCAGACCACGCAGCATGGCACCCGGCCCCGACGCTACTTTTTGCTGGGCCATTGCACCGGTTGCGGACAGGATAAGCGCCAAAAGCGCTGCGCGCATCATTCGCTGCCGTCTCCGGCCACAAACTTGACCAGCAGTGAGATCAGGCTGACGGCACCCTGCGTATCCTCGACCACGTCTCCGGGTTCAAAAAAGAAGGGCGAACCGCCGGGCATGACTTCAACAAAGTTCCCGCCGAGCAACCCCTCGGAAGAGATCACGATGGCACTGTCATCCGGTACCAAGACACCATCCGCAATCGTGAAGGTTGTATCGGCACGATAGGTATCGGCGTTCAGTTCGACACCCGTCACAGTCCCGATCTTCACCCCCGCCAAGCGCACGTCTGTTCCGACCCCCACACCTTCCAGGGATCGGAAGGATGCGCCCAGTTCATAGCCCGTGCGGTTTTGCGACAGGCCGGTGGATTGGCTGGCATAAACGCCAAATGCGACGGCGCATGCCAGTACAACACCGCCGACCAGAACTTCGGTCATGTTATGGGTAGACATCGCTCGCCTCGCCTATTCCGGGCTCCAGGCCTCATAGTCGGATCGCTCGACCGGTTCGGCCCGGCGCAACGATCCAGCAGGCATGTATGCCAAAGCTGTTCCCGTCAGGTTTTCCTGATGTGGTTTTTCCCAGGACTTGTGCGCAAGCGGCTTGTCGGTGGGCGGCTCATCCCAGGTACGGTGCAGCCAACCGTGCCAGTCCGGATCAATCCGGCTGGCCTCGACCTCGCCATTGAAGATGACCCAGCGCTTGCTATCATCGGCATTGCGGTAAAAAATATTGCCTTCGTTGTCTTCGCCAACCTTGATGCCATTGCGCGAGGTGAAAATCCGTGTGTTCAGGGTCGCCCCATTCCACCAGGTCACCGCCCGCAATAGAGTGTTCAGGATTCCCATCGGTTGCCTCCGGCATTTAAGTCAAGGAAGGTATGGACCAAAGGCCGGGCAAGGTCCAGTACCACGCAACGCATCTGCGTCATTCCGGCAAAACCGCGGTTACTTCTATTTCGATCCTGTATTTTGGGTCGATCAGGCCACACTCGATCATCGTCGCTGCCGGAGGGTGCTTTCCGAAAACTTCGGCCAGGATTGGCCAGCACGGTGCAAATTCCATCCGGTCCGGCAGCATATATGTGACCCGAACCACGTCGGCAAAACCCACCCCGGCCTCGGCCAGTGCCTTTTCGATGATGCCCAACGCGGACCGGCATTGTTCAACCACCGTATCGCCCTGCCCGACCGTGCCCGCGACATGAACAAACCCACCGGCCACAACCGCGCGGCAATATCCAACCTTGGCCTCAAACTCGCCGCCCGAGGAAATACGTTTGATCACACTGCTCTCCTTAAGAAGGTTCATCCGGAGTCTGCACCGCGGTGCTTTTGCGAGGCTCTGCCTCGCGCTCCGGGATATTTGCGGCCAGATGAACAAGGGATCCTTTATTCATCTGGCTAAAAATATCCCGGGGGAATCGCGGCCTGCCGCGATGGGGGCAGCCCCCCCCTCGAAAGGCCGAAACCAACCGATTTTTTGAAACCGCGTCCGATCAACCCGCAGAGGCGGATTCCTGTCCGGCATCGGCATAGATGAACAGAGGCTGAGCGTCTGACATCACGGCCTCTTCATTGACCACCACTTCGGTCACGTTTTTCATCCCCGGCAGGTCGAACATGGTATCCAGCAGGATGTCTTCGAGGATCGAGCGCAAACCACGCGCGCCGGTCTTGCGTTCGATGGCCTTCTTGGCGATTGCCTGCAATGCGTCATCGGTAAAGGCCAACTCGGCATCTTCCAGCTCGAACAGACGCTGATACTGCTTGACCAAGGCGTTCTTGGGCTTGGTCAGGATGGTGACCAAAGCGTCCTCATCCAGATCTTCCAGCGTGGCCAGAACCGGAAGACGGCCGACAAATTCCGGGATCAGGCCGAATTTCAGCAGGTCTTCCGGCTCAAGATCCTTGAAAATCTCGCCGACACCGCGCTCGTCATTCTCTCGGACGTCTGCGCCGAAACCCATGGCCGAACCCTTGCCGCGCTGCGCGATGATCTTGTCGAGCCCGGCAAACGCACCGCCGCAGATGAACAGGATATTCGTGGTATCCACCTGCAGGAACTCCTGCTGCGGATGCTTGCGGCCACCTTGCGGCGGAACACTGGCCACGGTGCCTTCCATCAGTTTCAGCAGCGCTTGCTGGACGCCTTCGCCCGAGACATCGCGGGTGATCGATGGGTTTTCTGACTTACGCGTGATCTTGTCGACTTCGTCGATATAGACAATGCCGCGCTGCGCACGCTCGACATTGTATTCGCTGGCCTGAAGCAGCTTGAGGATGATGTTTTCGACATCCTCACCCACATATCCGGCCTCGGTCAGCGTCGTCGCATCCGCCATGGTAAATGGCACATCCAGAATCCGTGCCAGCGTTTGCGCCAGCAGGGTTTTGCCGCAACCGGTGGGGCCGATCAGCAGGATGTTCGATTTCGCCAGTTCGATATCATTGCCCGCCTTCTGGGCATGATTCAGGCGCTTGTAGTGGTTGTGCACGGCAACCGACAGAACCCGTTTGGCAGTGGCCTGACCGATGACATAATCGTCCAGCACCTCACAGATATCCTTAGGCGTTGGCACGCCATCTGAAGACTTCAGGCCGCTGGCCTTGGTTTCCTCGCGAATAATATCCATGCACAGCTCGACGCATTCGTCGCAAATGAACACGGTCGGGCCGGCAATCAGTTTGCGCACCTCATGCTGGCTCTTGCCGCAGAAACTGCAGTAGAGCGTGTTCTTGCCGTCACCGCCTGAATTCGTCGCCATGTTCTACCTTTCGGGCTCCATCCCAGCGACCCCATCGAGCCGCGCTTGCCGCCTTTTGACGCAGCTTAGGCCAGCGCCGGGGCCGCTACAATCTCAAAATCGCACCTCGCGCAGTGCGCGCGAGGTTTTGAACTCAGGCCTCTTCTCCGCCCATCTTGGCGCGGTTTTCGACGATCTCGTCGATATGGCCCCAGTCCTTGGCTTCTTCCGGGCTCATGAAATTGTCACGATCCAGCGCTTTTTCAACCGCCTTTTTGGTCTGTCCGGTATGACGCACGTAGATATCATACAGGCGATCCTTGAGCTTTTGCGTCTCGGCAGCATGGATCATGATATCGCTGGCCTGACCCTGATAGCCACCGCTGGGCTGGTGCACCATGATCCGGCTGTTGGGCAGCGAAAAGCGCATGCCTTTCTCGCCCCCAGCCAGCAGAACCGAACCCATCGAGGCCGCCTGACCGATCACCAATGTCGAACATTTCGGCTTGATGTACTGCATTGTGTCGTAAATCGACAAACCGCTGGTGACGACGCCGCCGGGCGAGTTGATGTAGATCGAGATTTCCTTGTTCGGGTTTTCCGCCTCAAGGTGCAGCAGTTGCGCCACGATCAGGTGGCTCATGCCATCGTGTATCGGACCGTTGATGAAAATGATCCGCTCTTTCAGGAGGCGCGAGAAGATGTCGTATGCGCGCTCGCCCCGGCTGGTCTGTTCGACGACCATCGGGACAAGAGTGTTCATATATGTGTCTACGGGATCGAACATTCGGAACCTGCCTGCTTTGCTATGGATCGGGACACTACCCGAAGAAAAGTTACACGAGTCTTAGTATCGGCACAGAGGGGCTGCAAGGGGTCGGCTGACATCGGTCAGGTATTCTTGCTTTTGGAATTGTCGAGTGGCATTTGAGGGCGCCCGTGGTTCGGATCGGTGTCCGGAAAATCATCGAAATGCGGTTTGGCTTCGGTGGCGTATGTCTTTCATCACGGTATTTTGATGCGTGCATATTGTGATGCATGATCAATAACTGTATCTACACAGCCCATATTGAGCGTCTGTAATTGGTTAACACCTGCCCTTTTATCGGGCCAAGAAGGATCGGAACAATGGCACTGCCTCAGCTCGCACAGGACATGAACCCTGAAGACCTGGACCGTATGGTGACCAGCGCGACAGAAGCGTCCAACTTTCTAAAAGCTATCAGTCACGAGGGTCGCCTCATGATCCTGTGCCATCTGGTATCTGGAGAGAAATCTGTGACCGAGCTGGAGACGTTGCTGTCTGCCCGTCAGGCCGCTGTGTCGCAACAACTTTCCCGTTTGCGGTTGGAAGGCCTTGTGACGCCCCGCCGGGAAGGCAAAGCCATTTATTATCGCCTGGCAGATGATCGCCCGCGCCGGATACTGGAAGTGGTTTACGAGCTATTCTGCGCCGGGAAACACGCCTGACAACTGTTCCACTACGGACAACGGACAGACCGAATAACTCAATGGTCACATACTGAACAACCGCCGAAGACCCTCCGCATATTGCGTCGGCGGCAGCAGTGTACCCTATATATAGTTGCGCACCTCAAAAAGGTCATGTAGGATGTTACCCACAGGTGCATAGACGCGGCATTGCATATCCTGATACAAATGCGGGGTTCTTTTGCTCAAGCAAAAGAACCCCGCTCTCGTTGGCAGGTGAGTAGTGGCAGCCTGTATGAACCCGGGGTTCGAAAAAGGAAAAGGCGTCAGGTGCGCAGACGCGGTCTTTGCATGTATCCTTGCGGACACCCCTGACGCCTTGCCGGTCCGATCCGTCCCGAAAGACATCACGATCCAGTTGCCCGGCCCCCGAAAGGACCAAAGCCGCTACGTCACGCTCAATGTCGCGGCGCAGCACGCACGAACCGTCTGAGAGGCTGATCATCTGATCCGGACATAAAGCCCAACTCAACCGATCCTCCACCGGTAAACCATTGTGATCAAAACTAAATCCTAAGATCCGCTTTCATCACCGCGGCCCCCTTGGCCCTTGCGTCCCGCTTGGGTTCCTAAGAACCGTTGCGGTGATCAGACTGTTACATTCACACCATCAACCGACAAGAAAATAGCACTGCAGCATGAAAATTAGACGGGGATAACCTGTTGGTATCCGCCGGGAAAGAGTTGTGGACAACTCTGAAATCCGCGATGCCGCGTGGGGTTGAGGGTGGATAAGTCCGGACATGAAACAGCGGCCCAATTTTGGACGATTTCTGCAGGTGCGAAGGCCCCGCGCAGTGCCCTAGGCCGAAATTGCAGGGTTTGTACATCCATCGGCCCCCCGATCTTTCGAATCGTACATACGGAGATTCGCCGATACGCTGCACCATTTCCAACGCCCGCGCCCATCTGGGTGATCTGGTCACCCGTGCCCAGGATTCCCGCGCAGTGATCATCCTGACCCGCCACGGCAAACCGCAGGCTGCGTTGATCTCGATCACCGAGGCCAGCCGGATCTGGCACCTGCAGGACGATGACAAGGTCGGGTGGAAACATCTTCTGAGCGGCATCCGCGGAGTGTGGTCGCGGGGGCGGAACAGTCCGGGGATGGAACCGGAGCCGGACGGCATCTACGTCACCGCGCGCGGGGCCGCGCTGAAGGTTCGCGAAATCCAGATGACCCGCGCCGAGGAACGCCGCATTCTTGCGCGGGGCGGTCTGGATCCTGTCGCGGGCGGCGAGCTTGCCGCCCGGCCCGTCCCCTCCTGGCGGAGACGCTGATTCCGTTTTTGAGAAGCGTTCCGGCCCGGGCGGGATTACCTATTACGCGCTGCCAACGACAGCCAGTACCCCCTACAGCCCGACCGGGCCGGAAACACTTCAGTTCACCTGACGTTCCAGAACAGTGCTGTAGGTCGTTCCGTTCCGCAGGCTACGGAAATCCGCATAGATCTTGCCATCCTCATAGCGGGCATCGATCAGGGCATTCACGCCAATCGTCGGATCGGCCGAGCTTTCGACGATGCCGATCTTGCCCGACCCGTCCAGACTGACCGAGCCTGTGGCGTCATAGACAGTCCAGTCCTCGCTGGCCGCACGCCGCCATTTGCTGGGTCCCCAGAACACGTTGTCCTGCTGCTTTTCGATATGCAGCACCCATTCGGCATTGTTAAAGCGCGGCACGTCACCGGTGGCGGTACGCGAGGGCGATACCGTGGTGTAGCTGCCGGCCCAGGTGCCGCGCAGATCCGGTGTGGCATCTGCCAGCGCGGCGGTTCCAAGGGCGAGTGTGGTGGCCAGAGCGGCGGCTCCGGCGGTCATGTATCTGGTCATGGGCTCTCTCCTTCTCTCTGCCAAACAGATTGGGAGGGTGAAAGCGGGTTACAACTTACCTAAGGGAAACTTCATGATCGGTTCATCTAACGCTCAGGCGATGCCCACGCGGATCGGGCGCGCGAACCCCTGCCCGCGCGCCCGATACCATGGCTTTAAACTTTTTAGTCAGTTCATCGTGATACTGCCGGTTATCGTGTTCACAAACGTCTTGGTTTCCGGATCGGTCAGCGACGAAAACGTGCCGCTCCCCGACGCGGTGCCCCATCCGCCGGTGCCACCCGACACGGTCCAGTCCCCGGTCAGCGCGCCATCCGCGCCGAGGCCCTTGGCGACCCAGCTCAGCACCGCCTTGTCCCCTGACGCGGTGTCGAACACGCAGTTGCCGGTGCCCGAGGCCGCGCCCGCATTGATCAGCAACGCGCCAAAACAGGCCCCTGTCGCCCCTTCCAGCGGATGGCCGGACGGGACCTCGAAACTGTCGTAGTTGGTCTGCGTTTTCACCACCGCGTGGCCGTCAGAAATGCCGTAGACTTCGTTGGCATTCATACCCATCCCCTTGCCTGCGGAATCATAGGTTTCCCCGGATGCCGAGGCAGCGAACAGTCCGATGGCAAGGACAGAGATTGCGGTCGTCTGAAAGAACTTTTGCATTATACCCTCTCGTTTCTGAGGCCTGGGCGTTGCAAGTTTCCGGACAAGAAATGCGTCCACCTGAACTCGGTCCCCCGGAGAGACAATACCACATTCTGATCAGATGGTTGGGTCTAAATTGCGCGTATGGCGTAGCGGGTGGTCGGTGAAAGTGAGAGCAGCGGTTGGCCCGAGGGGGTGAGCGGCGTCCCGGAATTCGTCCAGTGGACGAATTCAGCCGCGAACGGGCGGAACCCCGGGGCGCAAACGCGCCGCCCGTTTTGCCGGAGGCAAACCTTCGGTTTGACGGGGGCAGGTCGGCGCGGCCCGGCGGTGCTACCGGGCGGGTGGGTTGAATTGAGCACATTAATAGTAGCAACATACGCTGCGCCCCGCCGACCAAATCTCGTACCACCTAACACCCAAAATACAATAAATTGTATGTCTCCATAGGAAATAATTGACAATTTACGTAAATTGTCAAATACTCCTGCCTATGCAGGAGAGCAGAACATGACAATTTCACCATTCAGTCAGGAGTTCCAAAACCTGGCACGAGTTTGCGCAAAGAACTACAAGGCAATCGCTGCCGAAATGGAGGTTTCACCAGCTCTACTCGCGCGCGTTCTAAATGGCTCCCGCCCACCGACAACCAGCTTCGTGGACAGTTGCGTCAAAGTTTTTGAGCTATCACCAGAGGAAGCCGAGAACCTAAGATACCTCGCGGCAATCAGCCAAGAAAAGCTCTCCCTTAGGCCAAGAGATACAAACGAAGCCACCAAAATCCTTGCCTTTTTCCGCGAACTGCGCGGCCCAGATTATCTTCCGGAGTAAGCTTGATGCCAATTCCCTTTCCAACATCACCTTATTCGAACCTCCGCGATCCCAGACCAAAGAGGATCATGTCGATCGAGCGTCTATTTGAGATCGTTGAGAAAGCCAGTCAACTGCGCCTTTGTGGGGCAGGTGTGATGGAGCCAATTTGTATGTTGAATATGCTCAAAGAAAACCTTCCCGAAGGTGTATTGTACATGCCTTAGGACGAAGCTTTTCATGCCAATGGGTCACTGTTCAAGAGCATACCTGCGTTCTGCGACTACAGTGGAGGAACTATTCTGTATCTTCGGGAATATGTCTGGTTGGATTTGTTCGAGGATCAATCTACCAACGAGCGGAGACAAGCGGTCGACGAAGTCATTGGCCATGAGTTTGGGCACATATTTCTGAAAAGCCACAAACGTAAGCTATCGGCCAGAGCCAGGAATTCAGGTTTCAACACAAGCAAACGTGCAGCCAAAGATACTTCGGTTACCACCGAAGCAAAACACGCCATCCGTCATCGAAACTTAGACCTAGAAGAAGAGGCCGATTTCTTCGGCATAGCTTTACAAGTTCCCGTGTCACATCTCGACGGAAACCTCTCTATCGAACAAATCGCTGAAACTTATGCAGTTTCGCATAAGGTAGCGTACCTAGCCGCGATGCTCGCCAAGGACTACCACCGAGCGAAGGCTATCATTCAACAAAAAAAGTAGTGAACGAATGGTAGGAGCAGTGAAATGGACTATGGAGTTATCGCGCTACTTGGTATTGCGGCGCTATTGCTAGTCGTGATTGTCGCCATTTGGAGAAAAACTCCAATTAGCGCAGTCTGGAAGTACCCAAAAGGCGAGTTACGATTTCGCTTGGGACACGATGATGATTAGCGATCAGGTTTTTTGTTTTCCATCCACCCCAAACAGCGGGCACGCAGTTGGCTGCGCCAACCGCTTTCGCCCACCCGCCGTAAAACTGGCCAGCTTTTAGCTGTCCATTTTTAAGGCGCTAATAAACGCCTCCTGCGGGATATCGACCTTCCCGAACTGACGCATCTTCTTCTTACCCGCCTTCTGCTTGTCCAACAGTTTGCGTTTCCGCGTGGCGTCGCCTCCGTAGCATTTGGCGGTCACGTCCTTGCGTAGGGCCGAGAGGGTCTCGCGGGCGATCACCTTGCCTCCGATGGCGGCCTGGATCGGGATTTTGAACATGTGGCGCGGGATCAGGTCCTTGAGCTTTTCGCACATCGCCCGACCTCGCATCTCGGCCCGGTCGCGGTGAACCATGGTCGACAGCGCGTCGACCGGTTCTTCATTCACAAGGATCGACATCTTGACCAGCGCGTCCTCCCGGTAGCCGGTCATCTGGTAGTCGAAGCTGGCATAGCCCTTGGTCACCGATTTCAGGCGGTCGTAGAAGTCGAAGACGACCTCGTTCAGCGGCAGGTCATAGACGACCATGGCGCGGCTGCCCGCATAGGTCAGGTCCAGCTGGATGCCACGGCGATCCTGACACAGCTTCAGCACGTCGCCGAGGTATTCGTCGGGCACCAGAATGGTCGCCTTGATGCGCGGTTCTTCCAGGTGGTCGACCTTGGACAGGTCCGGCATGTCGGCGGGGTTGTGCAGCTCGATCATCTCACCGTCTTTCATGTAGACGTGGTAGATCACCGACGGCGCCGTGGTGATGAGGTCGATATCATATTCGCGTTCGATGCGGTCGCGGATGACCTCGAGGTGCAAGAGGCCCAGGAAACCGCAGCGGAAGCCAAAGCCCAGCGCGGCCGAGGTTTCCATTTCAAAGCTGAAACTGGCATCGTTCAGCGCTAGTTTGTCGATCGCGTCGCGCAGGTCCTCGAATTCGGCCGAGTCCACGGGAAAGAGACCGCAGAAGACCACCGGCTGCGCGGGTTTGAAGCCCGGCAGGGCGACCTCGGTGCCATTGCGGTCATTGGTGATGGTGTCACCGACGCGGGTGTCACGGACCTGCTTGATGGAGGCGGTGAGAAAGCCGATCTCGCCGGGGCCAAGGCTGTCGATCATCTGCATTTCGGGCCGGAACACGCCGACGCGGTCGACATGGTGCAGGGTGCCGTTCGACATGAACTTGACCCGCATACCCTTTTTCAACGTGCCGTCCATGATGCGGACCAGAACGATCACACCCAGATAGGCGTCGTACCACGAGTCGACCAGCATCGCCTTGAGCGGCGCGTCCAGAGTGCCCTTCGGCGCGGGCAGTTGACGCACGATGGCTTCCAGCGTCTCATGGATGCCCTGCCCGGTTTTTGCCGAAACCTGAATGGCGTCGGTCGCGTCGATGCCGATCACGTCCTCGATCTGCTCGGCCACGCGGTCACAGTCGGACGCGGGCAGATCGATCTTGTTCAGTACCGGAACGATCTCATGATCGGCGTCGATGGCCTGATACACGTTCGCAAGCGTCTGCGCCTCGACCCCTTGGGTCGAGTCCACGACCAGCAGCGAGCCTTCGACCGCGCGCATGGACCGCGAGACCTCATAGGCGAAGTCGACGTGGCCGGGGGTGTCGATCAGGTTCAAGACGTATTGCTCGCCGTTGTCGGCGGTATAGTCGATGCGGACCGTGTTGGCCTTGATGGTGATGCCCCGTTCGCGCTCGATGTCCATGCTGTCGAGCAGCTGTTCCTTCATGTCGCGATCCTGCACCGTTCCGGTCTCCTGGATGAGCCGGTCGGCAAGGGTGGATTTGCCATGGTCGATATGGGCGACGATGGAGAAATTGCGGATATGAGCGAGGTCTGTCATGTTCCGCGTATTAGCGGGTTTTTTAAGGCGGTCAAGGTGGAGAACGACTGCAATCGGAACCTGAGCCAAGAAAGAATTGGAGCTTGGCAAACGAATGCCGACAATACTGTGCTCTGCGGTGGGTTGCAGTGAAACTGCCGTCACCTGCATCGGCAATCGTGTCTTGCCTGAGGGACGATGCTGAAGGTTGGATTGGAAGACCTGCAGGTCTGGTGCGCGCAGAGCTGATCCTGCCGAAGAAGGGGTCATTCGATGGAACATTCCGGTCGCCGGGGCCAGTGCATACTGCCGAGTATTCCAGACAATCGAAGGGTCAATTGAAGCTGTTCAAGAGTGGTTGGCGTTCCTGCCTTGAACGGTGCCGGGGTTGAAGCCCGGCCTACGGGTGTGGCGGGGGTGACCACGGCAATCACTTTTTCGCAACGCATGATTGATCCGAACCCCCGATTAATTCATACTCCGCCGCAGACCGAGAGGGGCACAAGACCCGTCCGGGCAGGCAAAAAAACGAGGCTCGAGTATGAAACAGTTCCTCTTAATCGCATTCTGTGCGGCGTCGCTGACGGCGGTGGCTCCGGCCCCTTCCTATGCGGCCAAGATCAAACAGGCATGTCTGGCGTCCGACCGGGCGGCGGCGACGCGGGATCGGTGCAGCTGCATTCAGCATGTGGCCAATCAGGCATTGACGCGCAGCGACCAGAAGACCGTCGCCAAGTGGTTTACCGACCCACACAAGGCGCAGGAGTTGAAGATGTCGAAAACTGCGCGCGATGACGCGCTGTGGGATCGGTATCAGAACTTCGGCCAGATGGCGCAGGCGATCTGCAGCTAAGCCGGACGCAATCCTTGACCTGACGCCCGCTGCCCCTCAGAAAAGGCGCAGCGAGAGGATTTTGCATGGTTATGAAAGGGCTGAGCTTGCGCGGCCTCGAAGTGTTCGAGGCGCTGGCGCGGACGGGATCGGTAGCGCAGGCGGCCGAGATCACCGGGCTCAGCCAGCCGTCGGTCAGCCAGCAGTTGCGCAATCTGGAAAACGCGCTGGGGGCTGAACTGGTGGATCACGGGCGGCGACCGATGCGGCTGACGCAGGCCGGGCGCAGCTTTCTGGCCCGGACCAGGGCCGTGCTGGCCGAATTGCAGATGGCGCAGAGCGAGCTTTCCGTGATGGACCTGGGGCATCTGGCCACGCTGTCCATCGGTCTGATCGACGATTTCGACAACGAACTGACCCCACGCCTGGCAACGTTGCTGGCCGACAGCCTGACCCGGTCGAAATTCAAGCTGATCACGCTGTCCAGCCTTGACCTGTTTCAGGCGCTTGAGGAGCAGCGGTTGCATCTGGCGGTCTCGGCCCATAGCGGCGAGGTGCTGGAGGGGGTGGTCGAGTATCCCCTGGTCCGCGATCCGTTCATACTGGTGGCCCCCAAGGGCGCCGGAGGTGTGGAGGCCGCGCTGCGGGACTTGCCGTTCCTGCGGTATGCCCGCGAACAGTTGATCAGCCGCCAGATCGAGAGCCAGTTGGCGCGGCAGCAGGTCGAGTTCGAGGAACGGTTCGAGATCGGCTCGCACCTGGCGCTGATGGCGATGGTGGCGCGGGGCTTGGGCTGGGCGATCACCACACCGCTGGGCTATATGCGGGCGGCGCGGTTTCATGACGGGCTTGAAGTCTACCCGGCCCCGTTCGGAGAGTTTTCGCGCACCATCTCACTGTTCACCCGCACGGACTGGCCCGACGAGGTTCCGCGCGAGATTGCGGGCATGATTCAAAGGCTGATGCGGAGCCATATCCTTGACCCCGCGATCGAGCAGGTGCCGTGGCTCAGCGACCGGCTGAAGGTGATCGGCTAATCCCTCAGGTGGGCGTCAAGCCCTTCGACCGCCGCTTCGATCAGGTCAAGCGCACCGTCAAAATCACGGGTATAGTACGGATCGGGCACATGATCGGCCCCGGTCTGGGGCGCGAAGTCCGTCAGCAGGCGGACAGAGGTTTGGTTGCCCGGTGGGCGCAAGGCCTCGATGTCTGCGATGTTGCTGGCGTCCATCCCGATGATCAGGTCGAACCGGTTGAAATCGGCCGCCAGGAACTGCCGCGCGCGCAGGTCGCTCAGGTCGATGCCCCGGGTGCGGGCGGCGGTCTGCATCGGGCCATAGGGCGGATTGCCGGTGTGCCAGCCCATGGTGCCGGCGCTGTCGGTTTCGTGCTGCGGGGCACGGGCGCGGAACACGCCCTCGGCCGCGGGTGAGCGGCAGATGTTGCCGAGACAGACAAACAGGATACGGTGGGTCATAGTCCAAGGTGTAGCGCGCGGAGGAGACATGGGAAAGATCGTCATTCTGACCGGAGCCGGAATTTCAGCCGAAAGCGGCTTGAGCACGTTTCGCGATGAAGGCGGATTATGGGCGCAACACCGCATCGAAGACGTGGCCACGCCCGAAGGTTTTGCCCGCGATCCGGCGCTGGTCCACGGGTTCTACAATGCCCGCAGAAAACAGGCCGCGCAGGTGCAGCCAAACGCGGCGCATGAAGCCTTGGCGCGGCTGCAGCGGGATTGGCACGGAGACGTGGTCATCGTGACCCAGAATGTCGACGGCTTGCATGAGGCGGGCGGGGCCAAAGGGGTCATCCATATGCATGGCACTCTGGCCGGCGCATTGTGTTCAGCCTGCAATCATCGCTGGCAGGCCCCGACGGAAATGGCGGTGGGCGAGCGTTGTCCCGCATGTGACCATCCAACCGCCCGCCCCGATGTCGTGTGGTTTGGCGAGATGCCCTATTTCATGGACGACATCTATGATCACCTGGCCGAAGCCGCGATCTTTGCCGCCATCGGCACATCGGGTCAGGTCTATCCTGCGGCGGCTTTTGTGCACGAGGCGCAGGCCGCCGGGGCGCGGACGATCGAGCTGAACCTTGAACCGTCCTCCGGAGCGTCCCATTTTGATGAGACGGTATTTGGCCCGGCCACACAGATCGTGCCCGGGTGGGTGGATCGGCTGCTGGATCGGACCTGATGCCATCCGTTACAATCGGGTTCACGCGTATTGGAATAAGACCCGAAAACAGGAGACCCAGATGGAGGAACATCAGACCCGGAGCGGTGAAGTTCTGGAAGACGGCACATTTGCAGGGCGGGACGCGCTTGGTGACAAGCTCGCCAATCTTTGGTGGACATTCCTGCTGCGTGGGCTGATGGCCGCCGCACTTGGGCTTGCGGCCCTGTTCTGGCCGACCGGCAGCATCACGGTTCTGTTGCAACTGGTCGGTCTTTTGCTGATTCTCGATGGCGGGCTGACGTTGCTGGGGTTCGGGCGGCGCGGGCTGATTGGCGGGTTTGGCATCGGCGCCGTGCTGATTGGAATGATCCTGCTGATCTGGCCCGAAGGAACCGCCCGGCTTGCCTTCTTCCTGCTTGGGGCCTGGGCGCTGATTGTGGGGATCGGATCCGTCATGACATGGCGGCAGATGCACCAGATGGACCCGGCAGGGCCGACCCTGCGCAATTCCGGAATCATCGCCATTCTGATCGGTTTGGTTCTGATGTTCTGGCCCGGCAGCGGGTTGGTTGCGCTGGGATGGGCTATTGCGTTTTCTGCGCTGGCATTTGCCGCCGTAATGTTCTGGCTGACGGCCCGGTTCAAACGGGCCCATGACCGGATCGCCCTGCGTGTCGTCAACAGATAGCAAACATACCCGGACCGCCAAAGGGCAACAGGCCGGGCTAAACCCGGCCTGACGCATGGATGACGGCCGCAGAGCGGCCTGAAGACAGGCGTTGGTTCAGTTGGAATGCGAGCCGTGGCCGCCCTGATCCTGACGCTCGAGATCGACCGGGACCTCGACCGTGACTTCACCGGCCTGCTCGAAGATCAGGGTGACAGGAACGGTCGCGCCCTGCTCGAACGGCTGCTTCAGACCCATGAACATCACGTGATCGCCGCCGCGTTTCAGCATGTGAACCTCGCCCGCCGGGATGGCAAAGCCTTCCTCGACATGCATCATCTTGGCGACGCCGTTTTCGTCTACCTTGTGGGTATGAAGCTCGACCCGTGCCGCCACATCCGACGTCACACCGACCAGGCGGTCATCCTGACCGCTGTCATTCCGGATCATCATGAAAGCTGCGCCGGCCTTGGCCGATTTGCCCGAGGATCTGGCATAGGCGTCTTCGACCAGGATCAGGTCCTGGGCAAATGCGGTAGTGGCCATGGCTACGGTGGCGATGGTGGCGAACAGGGTGGATTTGAAGGACATTGTGCCTCTCCTTTGATTGGATCTGAAAACTGGTTTGGAATCAGATCAGAAAAGGAGGCGCGCGGGCCGGTTTGCGCGGCAGCGTCCGGGCGACGAGGTTTTCGGCCACCGGCAATGGGGCCGGTTGCGAAAGGCGCGGAGCAGCAGGCAACTCGGGTTGCGCCGCCGCCAACGCCCCCAGAAGGCTCAGGGCGTAGTCAGGGCAGTAATGCGGGGCTTTGGTGGGCTGGCCGTCTTCGTCCATGTAGACGACAACCGGGCCGGTTCCGGTGCACAGCACCATCTGACCAACGGCGCGGTCCATCCCCCGCGATACAGCCACCCCCTGCCCGGTCAGAATGACGAGCAGGGAAATGGCCAGAGCCAGATTTTGCTTGAATACGGATCTCATCTTATCCGCGATATACGCCCGCTTTCGCGCGCGTCACAAGGGCATTCGCCTGCGTCCTTTTCTCCGCGTCAGGTATCCACGCCGTTACGACGGACCTGGCTTTTGGTCAGGCTGGTGTGAAGATGGTTCACCCGTCTCTGCATCCGCGTGCAGGCCGCAAAGGTTCTGGCGCAAACGGTAGCCAACAGAGAGAAAAAGTAAAACGATTTTAACGACATATCCACAATCTCCACCGGAATTGCGAGTCAGACAATAGACCTGCCACGGATGGGCGTCTGTGAACAATTTCACGAAAGAGAATAAAACTATTTCTCTTTGAGGAACAGTTTGCAATCAGGCCAAGAAAAAGGCCCCGCACCGGGCGGGTGCAGGGCCAAAACTCTTGCTGTGAAAAAGATCAGGCCGAGGCTTGTGCCTTGGCGATTTCCTTTTTCACTTTCAGCGCGTTTGCCGACAGCTCATCGTCTTTGGCTTTGGCGAGGAACGCGTCCAGACCACCGCGGTGATCAACCGAACGCAGAGCAGCAGCCGAGATGCGCAGCTTGACGCCACGGCCCAGTGTTTCGGACTGCAGAGTAACGTCGTTCAGGTTCGGCAGAAAGCGACGCTTGGTTTTGTTATTGGCGTGGCTGACATTGTTGCCAGTCATCGGGCCTTTTCCGGTCAGTTCGCAACGGCGCGACATGGTTTCTTCCTTTGTTTCTGGAGGCCGGGCTACTGCCTGCGGCCAAATCACAAGGGGCGCAACCCGAAGTCGCGCCCGAAAACTGGTTGGATGCGTGTAGTGGGAATCGGCGGAAGGGTCAAGACGGATGCTGCGAATTCTTTCCGACACCTTCGGAGGTAATCCGCGATGTCAGACCGGGCTATCCGTTTCGGGCAAAAATCGCAATCTTTTCTGCCCGGATCACGAGTTCAGAAGCAGGGGCTTGTTGTTGCGCAAGTGGCGCGCGACCAGCCGTGCCTGTTGCGGCCCGCGCGGAATAAAACGGGCGGGATGCGACTCATGTGTCACGTCCGCCAGTTCCGGGAAAATGGCGAAAATCTCCTCGCGCGCCGCATCGCTGAGGGTCTTGAGCGCTTCGGGTCCGGTGAAAAGGCTTTCGGTGGGGGCGTCTTCGGCGAAGATGATCTCGTGCCGGTCGAAGAGCAGGTGAAAATACTCTACCTCAGCCAGCGTGTCATCAACATGGATACCCGGCAGTTGCGTCAGCTTGATTGCGGGGATCAGCACCTCGGGTGCGCCGAACATGCGCATGGCGATTTTCGACCGCACCACCATGCGGTGCTGCCGGGAGACCAACAGATCCTGCTGCGGCAACCCGCCGCCCAGGGCTCCGGCATGGATCCGGACGGGTCGGGTTTTGGGGTTGGCGGCAAGAACCTTTGCGCCCATGCGGCGGCGACCGATCCAGCGAATGGGCTGCAGCCCGTGGCCGCCAGTGGGAATTCTGTCGCCCGTGCGCAGGTTTTGGATGGGCACGGGTCCGTGTTCGGTCTGAATTTCCGTGTCGCGGGTAAAGCAGGGAACACCGGCTCCGTTTTCGAAGGTGGAATAGGTGACGGTACTGCCCGACGGCAGGGTGAACGTGCCACTGGACAACGAATAGCCGGTCCCGGCCACAACCGTGATGGTGCCAAATGTGTTGTCGGTGATGACCGTGCCCGCAGGCAGGTTCAGCGTATCGGTTCCGCTGCCACCGCGTATATCGCCGGACACATTGGTGCTTTGGAAATCGAGCGTATCATTGCCGCCGCCCAGGCGGATGTTGGAAACGTCCGACCCACGGACGGTGACCGTGTCGCCTGCGCCGCCGGCCGCCAGCGTGCCGCCGATGGTGCTGTCCGTGATGGTGATGTCATCGCTTCCGGCATTGCCGCGCACATCACCCACGATCGTGCTGTTCGAGACGTTGATGACGTCATTGCCCTGCCGCCCACGGATATTGTCGATCGGTGAACCCTGCGGCGTGCCGTTCAGGGTGCCGTTGTTGTTGGTGACGTCGATGTTGTCGGCACCGTTGGTGCCATTGATATTGGGCATGATCGACAGTTCCCGTTGATCTGTTCAGCCTGGCTCCTGCCCTGCGGCATCAACATGTGCCGCCTTGAGGGACGAGCGCCCGAGCGCCCGGATCCCGTTAAGTATTCATATATAATACAACATCAGATGGAATCGCACCACCTTTGCCGGAACTCCGGCCCGAAACTACTGCCCGGATAGGGTGCCGAGCATACGATCCGCCGCTGCGGTGGGGCTGATATCGCCCGAACCGACCTTGGCGCTCAGCCGCTCCATCTCGGCGCGGATTTCGGGTGCGTCAAGCTGCGCCAGAAGGGCATGGCGCACCTCCTGTTCGAACCAGAAGCGGGCCTGCGCAGCCCGGTTCGCGTGCCAATGACCGTTGTCGCGGCGCCATTGGGTGAGGGATTGCATCTCGTCCCAGGCCTGCTCCAGCCCATGCTCCTCGACCGCCGAGACGGTCATCGCCTTCGGAAAACCTTCGGGGTCCTGCGGACGTTTGCGCAGCAGGCGCAACGCACCGGCATAATCGGCGCAAGTGCGGGTGGCAGTGGCCTTCAGGTCGCCGTCGGCCTTGTTGACCAGAATCATGTCGGCCATTTCCATGATGCCGCGCTTGACGCCCTGCAATTCGTCGCCGCCTGCGGGCGCAAGCAGCAGCAGGAACAGATCGGACATTTCCGACACCACGGTCTCGGACTGGCCGACGCCCACGGTTTCGATCAGCACCACGTCAAAGCCGGCCGCTTCGCACAGGGCAATCGCCTCGCGCGTGCGGCGGGCAACACCGCCCAGGTGGCTTTGGCTGGGGGACGGGCGAATAAAAGCGTTCTTCTCGCGGCTCAGCCGTTCCATCCGGGTCTTGTCGCCCAGAATCGAGCCGCCCGAGCGGGCCGAGCTGGGGTCGACCGCCAGAACCGCGACGCGCAGCCCTTGCCCCGTCAGCATCATGCCAAAGCTTTCGATGAAGGTGGATTTGCCGACACCCGGCGTCCCCGAAAGGCCGATCCGCAGCGATTGCCGATCCGCTGTTGCCAGATGGGACAGCAATTCGGCGGCCTGCGCCCGGTGATCGGCGCGGCGGCTTTCGACCAACGTGATGGCGCGTGCCAGCGCGCGGCGGTCGCCCTGCAGAATTCTGTCCCCAAGCTCGGCGGTGTTCATGGATGGGTCCCTCGTCGAAATTTGCCCTAGATGACGGAGTGGACCCGGGTTTGTCCAGTGCCCGCGGCAAGGTTTCGGCGCACGCGTTCTGGACCTTGGCGGTGCCATTGGGGATAAGGCGGCATGACCCGACTGCCGATAGATGATGCCCTGCCCGATCTGATCTCAGCGCTGAAGGCGCGGGGCCGTGCCGTGTTGCAGGCCCCGCCCGGCGCAGGCAAGACCACCCGGGTGCCTCTGGCGATGCTCGAGGCCGGCCTGTGCGATGGCCGGATCGTGATGCTGGAACCCCGGCGTCTGGCTGCGCGGGCGGCGGCCGAGCGCATGGCCGAAACCCTGGGAGAGCGCGCGGGACAGACCGTAGGGTACCGTGTGCGCGGCGATGTCAAAGTCTCGAAAACGACCCGGATCGAGGTTGTGACCGAAGGTATTCTGACCCGGATGCTGCAGTCCGAACCCGACCTGCCGGGTATTGGCGCGGTGATTTTCGATGAATTTCACGAACGGTCCTTGAATGCCGATCTGGGTCTGGCCCTGTGTCTTGAGGTCACGGGTGCGTTGCGGGACGACCTGATCTTGCTGGCGATGTCGGCGACACTGGATGCAGAACCGGTGGGGCAGCTGATGGATGCCCCCCTGGTGACGTCAGAAGGGCGCAGCTACCCGGTTGAAACACGCTGGCTGGACCGGCCTTTGAGCGCGCAGGCACGACGGCTGGATGCGCTGGTCGATCTGGTCGTGCGGGCCGAGCGTGACAGCCGCGCGGCAGGCGGCGGGATGCTGGTGTTTCTGCCGGGCGAGGGTGAAATCCGGCGGACCGAGGCGGCCTTGTCGGGGCGGTTGCCCGGCGACTGCGTGGTACGGCCCTTGTTCGGGGCTATGCCCTTTGCCGCCCAGCGCGCCGCAATTGCGCCAGTTGATCAGGGGCGCAAGGTGGTGCTGGCAACCTCGATTGCCGAAACCTCTCTGACCATCCCCGACATACGGGTGGTGGTCGACATGGGACAGGCGCGACGGGCGCGGTTCGATGCCGGATCGGGCATGTCCCGGCTGGTGACCGAACGGGTCACGCGGGCCGAGGCCATTCAGCGCGCGGGCCGAGCCGGTCGTGTCGCCGAAGGCCTGTGCTATCGGCTGTGGTCGAAAGGCGAGGATGGCGCCATGGCCGCCTACCCACCCGCCGAGATCGAAGCGGCGGATCTGACCGGACTGGCGCTGGAGCTTGCATTGTGGGGGGCCGAACCGGGCGATCTGGCATTTCTGACGCCACCACCCGAGGGGGCCATGTCAGAAGCTCGGGCACTGTTGGCGATGCTGGGTGCGCTGGATGCCCGTGGGCGGATCACTGATCACGGGCGGGCGCTTGCGGCGCTGCCCCTGCACCCTCGGTTGGGGCACATGCTGGTGCACGCGGGTGCTGACGCCGCGCCGCTGGCGGCGTTGATGGCCGAACGGGATCCGTTGAAGGGCGCGCCAGCCGATCTGTCCCTTCGACTTGAGGCATTACGAGACCCACGCGCTTTCCAGCGCAATCGGGTCTGGCCTGTGAACATGAGTGTCGTGGAGCGCATCAAGGGTGAAACCAGGCGGTTGCAGGCGCGGTCCGGCGGGGCCGGTGAATTGTCCCCTGCGGCCATGGCGGCGCTGGCCTATCCCGACCGCGTCGGTCAGCGGCGCAAGGGGGACGTACCACGATATGTCCTTTCAGGCGGCAAGGGTGTTGTGCTGGACAATGGCGACACGCTGGCCGCCGCACCCTATCTGGTGGTGATCGATACGGACGGAAACCCGCGTGAGGCCCGCGTACGAATGGCGGTGCAGATCACCGAGCGGGACATCCGCGACCTGTTCATCGATCAGATCGCATGGATCGACAGTTGCGACTGGTCCAGGCGCGAACGCAGGGTCGTGGCCCGCCAGCAGGAAAGGTTCGGGGCGATCGCTCTGGACGACAGGACCTGGAAGGACGTGCCCGCAGAACAGGTGGCGCGCGCCATGTTGGACGGTGTACGCGATCTGGGGTTGCGCCTGGACGGGGCCGCCGCCCGGCTTGCCGCCCGGGTGGAACTGGTCCGGGCCGGAGGGGTGGACCTGCCGGATTTCTCGGTCGAAGGGCTGATGGCGGATCTGGAAAGCTGGTTGCTGCCGATGTTGGCGGGCGTGCGCAATGCAGAAGACTGGAAACGCTTCGATCTGTTGCCTGCCCTGCGGGGGCGACTGGACTGGACGCAGACGCAGGAGCTGGACCGCCGCGCACCAGGATCGTTCGAGACGCCGCTGGGTCGGAAAATTCCGATCGACTATGGCGGGGCGGTGCCCGAAATCTCGGTCCGGTTGCAGGAAATGTTCGGAGTGACGCGCCACCCGGTCATCGGGGATGAACCGTTGAAGATCACCCTGCTGTCGCCGGCACAGCGTCCGATCCAGATCACGCGCGATTTGCCGGGTTTCTGGGCGGGGTCCTATGCGGATGTGCGCAAGGATATGCGGGCGCAATATCCCAAACACCCCTGGCCGGAAGATCCGACTCAGGCCGACCCGACCCTTCGCGCCAACAGGCGCCACAAGTGAAGACAGCTCCCCGCGCGGGATTTTCAGTGAATTTTCGTGACCGCCACCGGGTGTTCGTGAGCACGTGGTAGAGTCGGAGCGGCAACACTTTCCGGAAATGAAAGCTCGTTGAAAACACTCCGTTAGGTTCCTAAATGATATCTGCCTAATGTAGGTTATGGAAACTGACGCGAACACATGAAAAACAAGCTACAAAAGCTCTGGAACGAGGTCGGCAAACCTCTGTTTCAGCGCCCGGAACGGGTGCAGTTTGCCGCGCTTTGCACACGCAGAACCGAAACCGGTGAGGATGTTCTGCTGATCACCAGCCGCGAAACCAAAAGGTGGGTCATTCCCAAGGGCTGGCCGATTGACGGCCTCGACGGGGCCGAGACCGCTTTGCAGGAAGCGTGGGAAGAGGCCGGCGTGCGGGCCACTTCTTTCGACAAAACACCGATCGGGCATTTCACCTATGACAAGATCCTGAAGGACGGCACATCCCAGGCGGTCCGGACAAATGTCTACCGCATACCGGTGACGGAACTGTCGGATCAATACCCCGAGGCGCATGAGCGTCAGCGGTGCTGGGTGTCGCCCAAAGTGGCCGCGGAACGTGTGAACGAGCCGGAATTGCGCGATTTGCTGCTGCATTTGTAACAGTAAAACGTAAAATTGATGACATGTCGGTTGCCCAACCTGCCGAAAACCGTTAGCGGCCTGCATCCAAATCCCTAACGGCCCAAACAGATGTCAGAATCGCAGACCAAATCCCGCTGGCGCGCACTGGACAGCGACCTTCACCGTATTTCACGGCTCGAGCATGCGAATGCGCATGTGGCGCGGCCGTTGCTGGCCCCGGGGATCGCGCTGGCCTTCATCGCGCTGGCCGGTTTGTCCGCAGCGGTACTGTTCGGTCAGGCCGATGGCAGTCTGATCGTGGTCGCGGCCGCAGGGTTCGGGGCCTATATGGCGATCAATATCGGCGCCAATGACGTGGCCAACAATATGGGCCCTGCGGTAGGTGCCAACGCTCTGACCATGGGCGGTGCGATCCTGATCGCCGCCGTGGCCGAAAGCGCCGGAGCTTTGTTGGCCGGCGGCGATGTGGTTTCGACCATCTCGAAAGGCATCATCGATCCGATGTCGGTGCAAAACAACAACGTCTTCATATGGGCGATGATGGCTGCGCTGATTTCATCGGCTATGTGGGTCAACCTGGCCACCTGGATCGGCGCGCCGGTGTCCACGACCCATTCGGTGGTCGGCGGCGTCATGGGCGCCGGAATTGCGGCGGCCGGGCTGAGCGCGGTGAGCTGGGGCACCATGGGTGCAATTGCCGCCAGCTGGGTCATTTCGCCGGTGCTGGGCGGCGCAATCGCCGCCTGTTTCCTTGCGCTGATCAAGGCCAGGATCCAGTATCAGGACGACAAGATTGCCGCTGCCCGCTTTTGGGTTCCGATCCTCGTCGCGGTCATGGCGGGGGCATTTGCCACCTATCTGTCCGTCAAGGGCCTGAAGCGGATCGTGAAGATCGATCTGGAATACGCCCTGCTGATCGGTCTGGCCGCAGCCCTGCTGGTCTGGGCGGTTACCGTGCCTTGGGTGCGTCGAAAGTCCGAAGGTCTTGAAAACCGCACCCGGTCGCTGAAAACCCTGTTCGGGTTGCCTCTGGTGATTTCGGCCACGTTTCTGAGTTTTGCCCACGGTGCCAATGACGTCGCCAACGCGGTTGGCCCGCTTGCTGCGATTGTGCACGCGGCAGAATTCGGAGATTTCTCGGCCAAGGTGTCCATTCCCACATGGGTGATGGTCATCGGAGCCTTCGGCATTTCGTTTGGCCTGTTCCTGTTCGGCCCCAAGCTGATCCGTATGGTCGGAAGCCAGATCACCAAACTGAACCCGATGCGCGCATTCTGCGTGGCCCTGTCGGCAGCCATTACGGTGATCTTCGCCAGTTGGCTGGGCCTGCCCGTCAGCTCGACCCACATCGCTGTGGGCGCGGTTTTCGGGGTTGGCTTCTACCGCGAGTGGCACTCGGACCGCCGACGGAAAGTTACCAACCGCCGGCGCTCGTCCGAGTTGCAGCTGGCACCTGAAGAGTACCAACGCCGCAAGCTGGTACGCCGGTCACATTTCATGACCATTGTGGCGGCATGGGTCATTACCGTGCCTGCGGCAGCGGCAATGTCTGCGGTGATTTTCTGGGTGCTGACGGCGTTTTCCTGAGCTGTCTCAAGCCCGAATCCGGTCCGGAGTCAAAGGCTCGGCGGGGGCCCTTTCGATCAGGGCCCGCACCTTTTCGCATAGTGGCGCCGAAGTGCCGGCTTCACTGGCGATGCGAACGATCTCCCCCTGCAAACTGTCGATTTCTGTCGGCCGGCCTGCCGCCAGATCATAGGCCATGGACGTGCGTGCGCTGGGGTCAATGGTCAGCATCCGGGATGCAATCCGGGTAAAAAGCGGTGTTGGCAGACGCAAAACATATGGCGTCATCCACGCCGGAAGCGGCGTGGTCGAGGCCACGGGATGACCGGCGGCCTTCAGCACGCGCAGTGCCTCACCCATCTGATCGGCCATCAAACACCGCCACGCCCGGTTCATGAGCTGTTCGCGCAGGGTCAGGCCGGACAGGGCATTCAGGGCGTTGTTAAGATTTATGACCAGTTTGCCCCATTGCACCGCCTGAATATCGTCACTTTCAGACACCGGCAAATCCGCGCTGCCCAGCGTCTGGCCCAATGCGCCCGTTCCGCTTTCGATAACGATATCGCCTGATGTTGCCCGGTGGAAACAGGCGGGTTCTGTCGGCACAACGTTGAATGGCACCATTCCGGCGCGCACATCGCGCCCCGGCAAGGCTGCGCGCAGGATGCGTGCGTTTTCCATACCATTTTGCCACGACACAATCGGTGCGCTTGTCGGGGTGAAGCGGGCTATATCCGCCGCCACATCCGCTGTGGCGCCCGTTTTGACCGACACAATCACGATCCCGGCCCGGGACAGGCAGGCCGGGTCTTCGCTCAGGGTCAATCTGTCCGGCACGATGTGACGATGCAGACCCGAGAAATCGGTCACCGTCAAGCCCTGCCCCCGGATCGGGTCCAGAATTCGGGCGCGACCCAGCAAGGTGACCTGATGCCCCGCATCGGCCAGTAACGCGCCGCAATAGCACCCGATGCTGCCGGCTCCGGCAATGACGATGTTCATGACGGCCCTCCTGCCGTTGGCGGGTCAGAAGGTTTGGTAGCACGGGCCGACGGGAAACGGCCAGTGTTTGCCTCTGGCGTGCAGTGCAAAATTAACCCTGTGTTAGCCAGGAGATCGTAGCGTGAGGCATCTGCTGATCAGGAGGTCTGCCATGGACGATTCGAACCCTTTCGAGGCCACACGCCCTTTGCCCACCGCCACGCGCCCGCTTTTGGGGCAAACCATTCTGGTTGTCGAGGACAGCCGTTAGGCCTGCGATGCGATCCGGCTGATGTGTCTGCACAGCGGCGCGCGGATCCGGCGGGCGGACTGTCTGACATCTGCGCGGCATCATCTGAAGATCTATCGCCCATCGGTCATTCTGGTTGACATAGGGTTGCCCGACGGGCCCGGGGCGGACCTGATTGCCGAGCTTAACGAGGCCTCGCCCCGGATCGGCGTCATTCTGGGCCTGTCCGGCGATGACTGTGCCGAGAAACTGGCAATGCAGGCTGGTGCAGACGGTTTTCTGAACAAGCCCCTGAACTCTCTGGCCTGTTTTCAGCGCACCATTCTGGAGTTGCTGCCCGAAGATGGCCGCCCCGGCGGACTGCATGCCATCCAGGATGAGGTTATACGCCCCGATCCGATGGCCTATCAGGACGACATGGCCCATATCGCCGACGTTCTGGCCGGGCCAAACGACCACCGGACGCTGGACTATGCCGCGCAATTCCTGACCGGCGTGGCCCGCGATGCGGAAGACACGGTGCTGGCAGATGCCGCGCAAAAACTGGCCGCGTCCCGGGCTGCGGGTGCGCCTGTCACCGCGCGGGCGGCGCAGGTGGCCGGTATCGTTCAGTCCCGCTTACAACAGCGGGAGGCGATCTGACATGGTCACGGCGTATTTCATCACGGCCACGCTGCTGTTTCTATGGGCCTACCGGCAGACGCGCACGGCGGCGCGCAGCATTCGGAACAACCGGCAGCATCTGGAAAACCCGCTGGACTGATCCGCTGATCGTTGTCCGGTCGGACCCCTGCGTGAGTGGTGAGGTCAGGATGCCGAGTGGAAAGGCCTTAACGCCCCGCGCAGAATGAGGCGGGTTCGTGTGGATTAAGGGATTGCATCACCGGTCAGCGCATATCGATGCCCGGAACCTATGGCGCGATCCCGGAAACGGCCCGTCAGGGCAACCGCCCGCGCAAGGCGGGCGTTACCGGATCACTCCTGCGGAATGAGGCGCAAGCCCAGTTCCATCAACTGATCCGAGGTCGGATCGGACGGGGCGTCCATCATCAGATCCTCGGCGCGCTGGTTCATCGGGAACATCATGACTTCGCGGATGTTCGCCTCATCCGCCAGCAGCATAACGATCCGGTCGATACCGGCAGCACAGCCGCCGTGCGGCGGCGCGCCATAGTGGAAGGCGTTGAACAAGGCGCCGAAGCGGGACTTGACTTCGTCCTCGCCATACCCAGCCAGTTCAAAGGCCTTCAGCATGATTTCGGGCTTGTGATTCCGGATTGCGCCCGAAACAAGTTCGTACCCGTTGCAGGCCAGATCATACTGATAGCCGCGCACGTCCAGCGGATTGCCGTTCAGCGCCTCCATCCCGCCTTGCGGCATCGAGAACGGGTTGTGCTCAAAATCGATCGCACCGGTTTCCTCGTCCTGCTCGTAGATTGGGAAATCCACGATCCAGGCAAAGGCGAAGCGGTCCTTCTCGGTCAGATTCAGTTCTTCGCCGATCACGTCGCGCGCTTTGCCTGCAACCTTTTCAAAGGCTTTCGGCTTGCCGCCCAGGAAGAAAGCCGCATCGCCGACACCCAGACCCAACTGCTGACGGATCGCCTCGGTCCGCTCGGGGCCGATGTTCTTGGCCAGCGGGCCAGCGGCCTCCATGCCTTCGCCCTGATCGCGCCAGAAGATGTAGCCCATACCGGGCAGACCTTCTTTCTGGGCAAAGGCGTTCATACGGTCACAGAACTTTCGGCTGCCACCAGTCGGCGCAGGGATGGCGCGGATTTCGGTGCCTTCCTGCTCGAGCAGCTTCGCGAAAATCGCGAAGCCAGACCCGCGGAAGTGGTCGGAGACCACTTGCATTTTGATAGGATTGCGCAGGTCGGGCTTGTCGGTGCCGTACCACAGGGCCGAGTCCTTGTAGGAAATCTGCGGCCAGTCCTGATCGACCTTGCGACCACCGCCGAATTCTTCGAACACGCCGGTCAGAACGGGTTGGATGGTATCGAACACATCCTGCTGCTCGACAAACGACATCTCGAGGTCGAGCTGGTAGAAATCGGTAGGCGAGCGGTCGGCGCGAGGGTCTTCGTCGCGAAAGCACGGCGCGATCTGGAAATACTTGTCGAAGCCCGACACCATGATCAGCTGCTTGAACTGCTGCGGGGCCTGCGGCAGGGCGTAGAACTTGCCCGGATGCAGGCGCGAAGGCACCAGGAAGTCGCGCGCGCCCTCGGGCGACGAGGCGGTGATGATCGGCGTCTGATACTCGCGGAAGCCCTGATCCCACATACGCTTGCGCATCGATGCGACAACGTCCGAGCGCAGGGTCATGTTCTGCTGCATGGCCTCGCGGCGCAGGTCCAGATAGCGATAGCGCAGGCGGGTTTCCTCGGGGTATTCCTGATCGCCAAAGACCATCAGCGGCAATTCTTCGGCGGCGCCCAGCACTTCGAGTTCGCGGACATACACCTCGATCTCGCCGGTCGGCAATTTCGGGTTCACCAGTTCGGCATCACGCGCCTTGACAGTGCCGTCGATGCGGATGCACCACTCGGACCGCACCTTTTCCAGGGCAGCAAAGGCGGCGCTGTCGCCGTCGCACAGCACCTGGGTTACGCCGAAATGGTCGCGCAGATCGATGAACAGCACGCCGCCGTGATCTCGGACCCGATGCACCCAGCCGGACAGGCGGACGGTTTCACCGACATTGGCGGCGGTCAGAGCGGCGCAGGTGTGGCTGCGGTAGGCGTGCATGGATCATATCCCTTCGGGCGCAGAATTCGTCGCGCCGATACACCCCGTCGGGCTTGGAAAGTCAAGGCAGGTCGCGCCGTCAAAACGGCCTTTGCACGTTGCCCGAGTAGAAATAGACGCCCAGCCCGGCCGCGAAGATGATATTGCCCGCAATCGCGTGCAGCAGCACCGCGTAGAAAAACGACCCGCGCTTGCGGTAGGCCCAGGTGAACAGCAACCCGCCGCCGAAGGTCATAAGGGCGACAATCCAGCTCCAATACATCAGGTGCGCTAGTGAAAACAGCGCGGCATTGAGAAGATAGGCCGCTCGGCTCTCCGGCAGGATCACGTGGTAGCGGCGGAAGAACAGGGGCCGGAAAAGCAACTCCTGAGGCAGGGCCGAGGCCAGCGGATACCCGAGCCAGATGATGGCCAGAAACTCGGGCCGGTGGAGCAGCAGGTAAAACGCTGCGTCCTGCCGTGTCCACAACACCAGGATCGAGCAGAACAGGGCCATGGCGAAGATGAACACCAACAGTTCGGCCCAGGACCAGTTGCGCCAGTTCCAGCGCAGCTCGGCCCATGAAAAGCCGGGCGTGTTGTGCAACAGAACGATCCCGATTGCCGTGAAGATGAATAGCATCGGAAACATCCAGTTCGGCGGGAAAAGGACGGCAATCAGGACCGGGACCGCGAAGAAGAACAATCCGAACTCCAGCCAGAGCCGGACACGGGTTGTCGGCGGAAGGGCCCATTCGCCAAACGCGCTCAATGCTGCACCAGTTCAGCCGGGATCAGGCCGCGCAGGGAATTGCCGACCCAGAGGTTCCGGGCGTTGCGCAGATCGGCCAGGGTAAGGACCGCCTGAGTGGTTTTTCCTGTTTCCAGAAGCTGTTGCCGCAGAATGCCCGGCAGAAGACCGCAGGTCAGTGCCGGTGTCAGGTGCTGGCCCCGCGAGGTTTCGATGAACAGGTTCGTTATGGTGCCCTCGCACAGCTCGTCCAGTTCGTTCAGGAAAATCAGCTCATCCGTTCCGGCAGGCAACGAGGCCCGGGCGGTGTCATAGGTTTCGCGTTGCGTGGTCTTGTGCCGCAACCAGATATCCGACGAAGACAGCCGTGTTTCGGCCACGGCAATCCGCCAGACCGCAGGATTGTCGGCCAACACACCGGTGGTCACCTCGAAACGACCCGACACGTCCATCGTCAGACGACACCGCAGCGGGGTATCGCCCGTTATGGTCTCCAGCGCCGATTGTGCGTCGTCCGGGGAAAACGGTAGGTGCAGGGCGTTTGCGGTGCGCTGCATCCGGTTCAGATGAAGATCCAGCCGGATCATCCCCTGGCCCGGCTGGTAGGCCAGTGTTTCAATCAGGCGGAAGTCAGTCTCGGCTGGCGGGCAAAGCGGGCTTTCCATAGCGCTTCCTCATATTCGGACGGGGCGGTGCTGTCCCAGACGACACCGCCGCCGACATTCAGCGTGGCCGCGCCGTTTTCCACCATCAGGGTACGGATCGCCACGTTGAATTCCGACCGTCCGTCCGGCGCTGCCCAGCCGATTGTGCCGCAATAAATGTCGCGCGGCCAGAGTTCGAGGTCGGACAAAATCTCCATCGCGCGGATTTTGGGCGCGCCGGTGATGGAGCCACAGGGAAAAAGTGCCGTGAGGATATCGGACAATTCCGCGCCCATATGAAGTTGCGCCTGCACCAGCGAGACCATCTGATGCACGGTGGCGTAGGTTTCCACCTTGAACAGTTCGGGCACCCGGACCGATCCGGGCAAGGCGACGCGGCTGATATCGTTGCGCAGCAGATCAACGATCATCAGGTTCTCGGCGCGGTTCTTGTCGTCGGTCGACAGGAATGCGCGGCGGCGGGCGTCTTCCGCCATGTCCTCGCTGCGCGGCTGAGTGCCTTTCATCGGGCGGGTTTCGATCCCGCGGTCGGCGTCGGTGCGGAAAAACAGCTCGGGCGAGCGGCTGAGCAGATCGGGCAGATCATCCTGCTCGATCAACGCGCCATGGCCGACAGGCTGGCCTGCAGCAAGGGCCGCGTATAGCGCGGCGCTGTCGCCTTCGACCGTCAGATCGATCGGAAAGGTCAGATTGGCCTGATAAATGTCCCCGGCCCCGATCGCGTCATGAACCTGCCGAAAGGCGCGGGTATACCGGGCCTCATCCCAGCGTGGCTGAAAACCGGTCACCCCGCCGGTGGCAGGGGGAAGATCACGCGTTGTGGGCGCGTCATAAACGCCAAAACACAGAAGCGGCAGGCGGCGATCTTCCGGCAGGTGGTCGTTCAGGCGCGGCTCTAAAACATAGCCAAGCTCGTAACTGGCGTAGCCTGCCAGCCATGCACCGTCAGCGCGCGCCGAATCCAGCGCCGCCATCGCCTGGGGCACGTCCTCCGCCCTGTCCGCGCGGATCACTCTGGCTGGCCGGTCGAAACTGGTTCCGGGTCCGGCTGGCCCCTGATCGAAACGAATTCGCACGTGCATCCTCAATTTTCCGTGCTGCGCGGTATAGAGAATACGGCGGTAAGGGAAAGAGGGGAAAGCGGCAATTTCATCCCTGTTTCCGATCCCCCTTGAACCTTTTGGCGCGGTCCCTATAACGCAGGACAATTTGGGCACTCGGAGGGTGCCCTGACTCGCGGACAATCGAAGGAACCAGGCCATGCCCAGAAGAACCGACATCCAGTCGATCATGATCATCGGGGCCGGCCCCATTGTCATCGGACAGGCCTGCGAATTCGACTATTCGGGCGCACAGGCCTGCAAAGCGCTGCGGGAAGAAGGGTACCGGGTCATTCTGGTGAACTCGAACCCCGCCACGATCATGACCGACCCCGGTCTTGCGGATGCCACCTATATCGAACCGATCACGCCCGAGGTGGTTGCCAAGATCATCGAGAAAGAGCGCCCCGACGCCCTGCTGCCCACGATGGGCGGGCAGACCGGTCTGAACACCTCGCTGGCTTTGGAAGAGATGGGTGTGCTCGAGAAGTTCGGGGTTGAGATGATTGGCGCCAAGCGCAATGCCATCGAAATGGCCGAGGACCGCGCCCTGTTCCGCGAGGCGATGGACCGGCTGGGTCTTGAGAACCCCAAGGCAACCATCGTGACCGCACCCAAGCGCGAGAACGGCTCCACCGATCTGGATGCCGGCGTACAAATGGCGTTGGATGAGCTGGAAGAAATCGGCCTGCCTGCGATCATCCGCCCCGCCTTTACACTGGGCGGAACCGGCGGTGGTGTTGCTTATAACCGCGAGGATTATATCCATTTTTGCCGCTCGGGCATGGATGCCTCGCCGGTGAACCAGATCCTCGTCGATGAAAGCCTGCTGGGCTGGAAGGAATACGAGATGGAGGTGGTGCGCGACACCGCCGACAACGCCATCATCGTCTGTTCCATCGAAAACGTGGACCCGATGGGCGTGCACACCGGCGACTCGATCACCGTGGCCCCTGCCCTGACGCTGACCGACAAGGAATACCAGATCATGCGCAACGGCTCGATCGCCGTTCTGCGTGAGATTGGCGTCGAAACAGGTGGGTCGAACGTGCAGTGGGCGATCAACCCCGAAGATGGCCGCATGGTCGTGATCGAGATGAACCCGCGCGTGTCGCGCTCCTCGGCGCTGGCCTCGAAAGCGACCGGTTTCCCGATTGCCAAGATCGCCGCCAAGCTTGCTGTGGGCTATACACTGGACGAACTGGACAACGACATCACCAAGGTCACGCCCGCGTCGTTCGAGCCAACCATCGACTATGTCGTCACCAAGATCCCGAAATTCGCCTTCGAGAAATTCCCGGGCTCGGAACCCTACCTGACCACCGCGATGAAGTCGGTGGGTGAGGCGATGTCCATCGGCCGCACGATCCACGAATCGATGCAGAAGGCGCTGGCGTCGATGGAATCGGGCCTGACCGGATTTGACGAGATCGAAATTCCGGGGTTGAGCATCGGCCTGTGGGACGAGGTCGAAAGCGGCGACGACAAGGCGCACGTCATCAAGGCGATCAGTCAGCAGACGCCCGACCGCCTTCGCACCATCGCGCAGGCCATGCGCCACGGCCTGACCGATGACGAGATTTTCGGCGTCACCAAGTTTGACCCGTGGTTCCTGGCACGCATCCGCGAGATCATCGAGGCCGAGCGCACGGTCCGCAAAGACGGCCTGCCGGTAACCGAGGACGGCATCCGCAAGCTGAAAATGCTTGGCTTCACCGATGCGCGTCTGGGCAATCTGTCTGGCCGCGACGAAGCAAACGTCCGCCGCGCCCGCCGCAACCTGGGTGTGAATGCCGTGTTCAAACGCATCGACACCTGTGCCGCCGAGTTCGAAGCGCAGACGCCCTATATGTACTCGACCTACGAAGCCCCGATGATGGGTGAGGTTGAATGCGAGGCACGTCCGTCGGACCGCAAGAAGGTTGTCATCCTCGGTGGTGGCCCGAACCGGATCGGTCAGGGGATCGAATTCGACTATTGCTGCTGTCACGCCTGTTTCGCGCTGACCGAGGCTGGGTATGAGACCATCATGGTCAACTGCAACCCCGAGACGGTCTCGACCGACTATGACACCTCGGACCGCCTGTATTTCGAGCCGCTGACCTTTGAACACGTCATGGAAATCCTGACGAAGGAACAGGAAAACGGCACGCTGCACGGTGTCATCGTTCAGTTCGGCGGTCAGACCCCGCTGAAACTGGCCAACGCGCTGGAGGCCGAAGGTATCCCGATCCTTGGCACCACACCGGACGCCATCGATCTGGCCGAAGACCGCGAACGGTTCCAGGCGCTGGTCAACGATCTGGGTCTTAAGCAGCCCAAGAACGGTATCGCCTCGACCGGCGAACAGGCGCTTGAGATCGCCGAAAAGATCGGTTTCCCGCTGGTGATCCGCCCGTCCTACGTGTTGGGTGGCCGCGCGATGGAAATCGTGCGCGATATGGATCAGCTGAAACGCTATATCAACGAGGCCGTGGTGGTTTCAGGCGACAGCCCGGTTCTGCTGGACAGCTATCTGGCCGGTGCGGTCGAACTGGACGTGGATGCCCTGTGCGACGGCACTGACGTGCATGTGGCCGGCATCATGCAGCATATCGAGGAAGCAGGTGTGCATTCGGGCGACTCGGCCTGTTCGCTGCCGCCTTATTCGTTGTCGAAAGAGATCATCGGCCAGATCAAGGAACAGGCGTTCAAACTGGCCAAGGCGCTGAACGTCGTCGGCCTGATGAACGTGCAGTTCGCGATCAAGGACGACGAGATTTTCCTGATCGAGGTCAACCCGCGCGCCTCGCGCACCGTGCCCTTCGTGGCCAAGGCGACCGACAGTGCGATTGCCTCGATTGCCGCGCGGGTGATGGCCGGAGAGAAACTGTCGAACTTTCCGATGCGTCCAGCCTACAAGACCGTGGACGACACCAAGATCGCCGATCAGATGACACTGGCCGACCCGGACATGCCGTGGTTTTCGGTTAAAGAGGCGGTGCTGCCCTTTGCCCGCTTCCCCGGCGTCGACACAATCCTAGGCCCCGAAATGCGCTCGACCGGGGAAGTGATGGGCTGGGACCGCAGCTTCCCGCGCGCCTTCCTGAAGGCGCAGATGGGCGCCGGGATGGTCCTGCCGTCTTCGGGGCGCGCGTTCATCTCGATCAAGGATGCGGACAAGGGCCGGACGATGCTTGAAGCGGCGCAGGTGCTGGTGGCGCAGGGCTTTACACTTGTCGCGACCCGGGGCACGCAAAGCTGGCTGGCTGAACAGGGCGTGCCCTGCGACGTGGTCAACAAGGTTTATGAAGGCCGCCCGGACGTGGTCGACATGCTGAAAGACGGTCAGGTTCAGTTGCTGATGAACACCACCGAAGGCGCGCAGGCGGTCGAGGACAGTAAGGCCATCCGCTCGATCGCGCTTTATGACAAGATCCCGTATTTCACCACAGCCGCTGCCAGCCATGCTGCCGCTCTGGCGATCAAGGCGCAGGCCGAGGGTGATGTCGAGGTCAGGTCGCTGCAGGGCTGACACGGTTCAGCGCCATTTGAATGTTACTCGAAACCCTCGGAGCATTCCGGGGGCTTTTTCTGGCTCGGGAAGGTTGTTCACATAGTCGGGTAAGCAAAAGCAATCACGCCGGAGGTTACATCACCCGGCGTGTTCCCGCGCATTCCCTTAGGTCACCCAACCTTGATCTGCCCGCCTTGCATCGGCATTTTGTGCTGATCCAGACCAATCAGGACCGACCATGTATACGCCTGCCATCACCGGCTCCGGGGTTTTCACACCCGAAAATGTCATCACCAATGCCGAGCTTGTCGAAGCGTTCAACGCCTATGCCGACAAACAGAACGCCGCGAACGCGCAGGCCATCGCGGACGGGCGCATGGAGGCGATGCAGCATTCGTCGGAAGAGTTCATCCTGAAGGCGTCAGGGATCGAAAACCGTTATGTGATGGACAAATCCGGCGTTCTGGATCCGGACGTGATGCACCCGCTTCTACGGCAGCGCGGCGATGATGAGCCGGGGATCATGACCGAAATGGCGGTGGATGCCTGCAAAAAGGCCATGACGCAGGCCGGTCGCACGGCGGATGACATTGATCTGGTGATCTGCGCTGCCTCGAACCACGAGCGCGCTTATCCTGCCATTGCGATCGAGATACAGCAGGCGCTTGGTATCTCGGGCTTCGGGTTTGACATGAATGTCGCCTGTTCCTCGGCCACGTTCGGGATTCAGGCGGCTGCGGATATGGTCCGGTCGGGGTCTGTCCGGGCGGCGCTGGTGGTCAACCCCGAGATCTGCTCGGGCCATCTGGAATGGCGCGACCGCGATTGCCACTTCATTTTCGGCGATGTTGCAACCGCCACGCTGATCGAGCGGCAGGAGGATGCCACGGGCGCCCATTTTGAGATTCTCTCGACCCGCTGCGCCACGGCATTTTCCAACAACATCCGCAACAACAACGGCTTTTTGCGCCGCGCCCGACCGGCCGGGATGGAAGATCGGCGCGACATGCAGTTCATGCAGAACGGGCGCAAGGTGTTCAAGGAGGTGCTGCCAATGGTCAGCCAGCACATCACCGATCACATGGAGGCCGAGGGGCTAGGCAATGACGATCTGAAACGGCTGTGGCTGCATCAGGCCAACAAGACCATGAACGATTTCATCGGCAAAAAGGTTCTGGGCCGCGTGCCCGATCCGGGTGAGCAGCCCAATATCCTGCAAGATTACGCTAACACCTCATCCGCCGGGTCGATCATTGCATTCTCGAAATACTCGGACGATTTGGAAGATGGCCAGATCGGCCTGATCTGTTCCTTCGGGGCCGGCTATTCGGTCGGGTCTGTCATCGTGAAGCGGAGAGGCTGAGTTCACAATCATTCGGGCAAGCGTCTGTTCACGAAAATCGCATCTCGGACCCGAGTTCCGGCGGTTCAGCTGACGCTTTCTTCTTCCAGATGCAGCTTCATTTCGATCAGCACCTGCTGCAACAGGCTGGTTTCTCTCAGCAGCCGCTTTGCCTCGTTCACGGTGATGATACCGTCTTCGATGGCAGCCTGGTATTCGGTCATCAGCATCGCAAAACGCTGACTTAAGGCGATGACATCCGAGTTCACGCCACCGGTGCGCGGTGTGTCGGAATTCCGGCCGTCATACGACAATGTGATGTTATTGAGATCGGCCAGCGCAGAGGTAACGTGGGGAAAGCCTGCCACCGTCTCAAGCCGCGCTACGGCGTCCACCGGCATGAACCGGTCACTGTGTTCGGCGTTGTCTGAATAGTACCGCCCAAGTGTCGCTTTGGACTTGCCCGTTATCTTACAGGCAGATTCGATTCCCACATCTTTGACCAGTGCTTCGGTATGCTTTTTCAGATAGGCCCCGATATCTGCCATTGTTTTACCTTTGTTACCTGTAATCACCCTTCAGCCGACCGCATTTGGGGGAAAGGGTGGGGTAATTTCCCATATTCGATTCATAATTGAAATGTCATATATTGGCTATCCCTCAGATATGCGGGGATTTTGTGAGTGAGTGGCGGCATTTCAAGCCGGTAATGAGTGATCGCGGAGCTGATTTTTGGCTCCGCTCTGTTTAGGCCATATGTTGGCCGACGGCGTCGTTGTTGTGGGCGCGCGGGTTCCATCCCCAGAGAGCATCTGCTCGGCCCATGCAACCGCAACGGCGACGTCGCTTCCTCAATGCCATTGATGACTTGCCCACTTGGTTCACCCGATTTAGACCCGGCCCATGGCAAAACTGTATTTCAACTATTCCACCATGAACGCGGGCAAATCGACCGTGTTGCTGCAGGCGTCGCACAACTATCGCGAGCGGGGCATGGATACCTATCTGATGACCGCCGCGCTGGACGGACGGGCCGGCGTCGGTCGCATCGCCTCTCGCATCGGCATATCCGCCGAAGCGGATGTGTTCGCAACGGAAGACGACGTTTTTCAGATGATCCAAGATCGCCGGAACAAAGGCAAAATCGCCTGCGTCTTCGTCGATGAGGCGCAGTTTCTGACCGAGGATCAGGTATGGCAACTGGCCCGCGCGGTGGACGATCTGGATGTTCCCGTGCTGGCATATGGGTTGCGGGTCGATTTTCTGGGAAAGCTGTTCCCGGGCTCGGCCGCCCTGCTGGCGCTGGCCGACGAGATGCGCGAGGTGCGCACCATCTGCAGATGCGGACGTAAGGCGACCATGGTGATCCGGCAGGACGAAAACGGCCAGGCCATCACCGAAGGCGCACAGGTGCAGATCGGCGGCAACGAAACCTATGTTTCGCTGTGCCGCAAACACTGGCGCCAGGCGGTGGGCGTCTAAACCGGGTTGAGCAACGGACGCCCCGCAACAAAGGCCGCGACATTGTCCAGCGCCATCTGCCCCATATCGGTACGCACCTCTTCGGTGGCCGTGCCCAGATGCGGCAACAATGTCACGTTTTCCATATCACGAAGGGCCTGAGGGACGATCGGTTCGAATTCGTATACGTCCAGACCCGCGCCCGCGATTCGGCCGTCTTGCAGGGCCGCGATCAGGGCCGCCTCGTCCACGACCTCGCCCCGCGCGATATTGATCAGCAGGCCGGACGGCTTCATCGCCTCAAGAACCTGCGTGTTGACCAGATGCCTCGTTTGCGCGCCGCCGGGGACGGCAAGCAACAGGAAATCGACAGACGCAGCAAGGTCGGTCAGTTTGGGGATGTAGTCCGCGGGAAAATCGACGTCCTTTGGGCTGCGGGACTGATAGGCAACCTGCATACCGAACCCGAAATGACAGCGCCGTGCGATGGCCTGCCCGATACGGCCCATGCCCACGATGCCGACCCGCTTGCCGGTCACGTGGTGGCCCAGCATCTGGGTCGGGTGCCACCCCCGCCAGCCAGCCGAACGGACCAGCCGCTCACCCTCGCCCGCACGGCGAGCAGTGGACAGCAGAAGGGTCATGGCGATGTCAGCGGTGGCGTCCGTGACAGCGCCAGGCGTGTTGGCAACGGCGATACCTGCCGACCGTGCCGCATCCACGTCGATATGGTTGTAACCCACGCCGAAATTGGCCAGCAGCTTGCATCGCGGTGCGGGCACCTCACCGATGATCTGCGCCGAGAACTGATCGCCCAACGTCGGAACCACCAGATCGAACTCGGTCAAGGCACGATGCATTTCAGCGTGGTCAAGCGGCGTGGTTTCAGACCTGATCTGGACGTCGAACTCGGCACGGGCGCGGGCTTCGACGGCGGGTGTCATCGGTCGGGTGATCCAGAGCTTCATCAGTGCATCCGCCCGCCCAGCGGGACCTTGCCGTCAGGGCCGATAAGAACGATTTCGCCGTTTTCGTCCGGCAGCCCCAGCAACAGAACTTCGGACATGAAACGTCCAATCTGACGCGGCGGAAAGTTGATCACGGCCATCACCTGTTTGCCGACTAGCCCCGCCGGGTCGTAATGGGCCGTGACCTGAGCCGAGGTTTTGCGCTCGCCGATCTCGTCGCCGAAGTCGATCCACATCTTGATCGCGGGTTTGCGGGCCTCGGGATATGGTTCCGCGCGCACCACCTGACCCACGCGGATATCGACCTTGAGAAAATCGTCGAAGGAAATTTCACTCACGCGACAGCTCCCTTGACCGGTTGGTTGCAGCGCCGACGGCGCGGTGCAGAAGATCCGGGAACCCGGTTTCCTCGTGCATCAGAACCTCAAGCGCGGCCTGCGTTGTCCCGTTGGGCGAGGTGACATTGATGCGCAGTTGTGCGGGGTCTTCCTCGGCTGCCATGGCCAGCGCACCGGCCCCAGCCACGGTGGATTTGGCCAGCTTCATCGCCAGTTCGTGCGGCAGGCCATGCGCCTCGCCCGCCTTGGCGAGCGCTTCGATCAGGTGAAAAACATAAGCTGGACCCGAACCGCTGAGGCCGGTTACGGCATCCATCTGGTCCTCATTCTCCAGCCGGACCGTCTGTCCGATGGCCGAGAGCAGGGATTCGGCCAGATCCGCATCGGCGTCTGTGGCGTTGGCGTTGCCGATCAGCGCGGTAATGCCCTGGCGGATCGCGGCGGGCGTGTTTGGCATGGCGCGGATGATCGGGGTACCCTGCCCCAGAACGTCCTCGAACGTGGCCAGCGAAGTTCCGGCTGCAACAGAGATGAACAGGCTGGTGCCACCGCCCAGCGCCTTGATCGCGGGCAGCGCGTCGCCCATCATCTGCGGTTTGACGGCAACAAGCACCACGGCGGGCGCTTCGGGCAACGGTGTGTTGATGTTCACGCCCTGCGCCTTGAGCCAGTCGGAAGGGTAAGGGTCGATAACCCAGACCGAAGATGCGGGAAGACCATGCTCAAGCCATCCGGCGAGCATGGCGGACCCCATCTTGCCACATCCCAAAAGCACAAGCCCCTGATCGGCGACGCGTGACATATCCATGATTGCCCCTCTCGTAACGTAACGATTCAGGGCAAAGCTTTACGCGCGGCCGTAGGCCTCTGCAATGGCGACCTGAATGGCCTCTTCCGGGGTACGGTTGCCCCATGTGACCAGTTGTATCGCCGGGTAATACCGCTCGGCGCTGAGAACGGCGGCGTTGATCATCGTATCGATCTGCTCGGCGCTGGCCATCTGGCCGCCCGCCAGCACCAGACCATAGCGGTAGACCATCAGTTTCTGGTTGGCCCAGTAGGTAAAGGCCCCAGCCCAGCACTGATCGTTCATCTTGTTGAGCAGCTCGTAAAGCTGCATTTCCCGTTCGGCCGGCGGTTCCATTTCAAACGAACAGACCATCCGCAGTGTTTCGTCATAGTTGGACCAGGCCAGCGTGATCGAATAGGTCCGCCACTGGCCTTCGACGGCCATGGCAATCTGGTCATCGCCGATGCGGTCAAAGTCCCAGTCGTGGTGTTCGGCCAGATGTTCAACAATATCAATCGGATGAAGGTCTTCTTCTAGAAACTGTTCGGAAAGGGCCATAATGCCACCTCGCTCCTTCTCTAGCATTTCGGGGCTGGCAGCGCCCCATTGCTAGTTGCCTGCTCTACAAGCCGGGCTTCCCCCTTGGGCCTGTACTAAATATGGTGCGATGTGGTTGATATTCTGACAACCCCCATTCTTGGGGATAACAGCAATAAGTTGTGGACAGCCTGCAACGGCATCCAAAATATTGGCACTTTGCCCAGCTTTTTCTTGATTAAATTCTGCGACGCGTCAAAATACACCGCATCGCACAACCCGTTAATTCGGATTGCGCGGCAGAAAATTTTGTCCTGAAAACTTGGTCAACGCGGCGCAAATGGAACGTTACTTGTCCAGTTTCGCCTCAAGCGCTGCAATTCGCGCTTCGAGCGCCGCATTTTCTTCGCGCGCTTTCTGGGCCATGGCACGGACGGCATCAAATTCTTCGCGGGTGACGAAATCACGGTCGGCCAGCCAGCGGTCGATCATCGACTTCATCGCGTTTTCGGCCTCTTCCCGCGCGCCCTGTGCCACGCCCATCGCGTTGGTCATCAGCTGGGATACGTCGTCCAGGATTTTGTTGCGGGTTTGCATGTCTCTAACTCCGGTTTCGCGGTTGGTCCCTATATGGGTAAAGAATGAGCCGGACTCAAGGTTGACTTGCCCTGCAAAGCCCGGGCAATGAGACGCACATGCAGGCTGTTCTGAAATTTCCCGATCTGTCGCCCGAATTGTTCTCGATCTCGCTGTTCGGGATGGAGTTCGCGCTGCGATGGTACGCACTGGCTTACATCGCCGGCATTCTGATCGCGTGGCGGATGGCGCTGTCCGCATTGCGTCGCCCTGCCCTGTGGCCCGGCGAGGTGCAGCCTCTGCGCAAGGAACAGCTGGAGGATCTGGTCACGTGGATCATCCTTGGCGTCATTCTGGGCGGACGGCTGGGGTTCGTGCTGTTTTATCAGCCCGGATACTACCTGTCGCATCCGCTGGATATCCTGAAAGTCTGGCAAGGCGGCATGGCCTTTCACGGCGGATTGCTGGGCGTGGTTGTCGCCGCATATCTTTATGCAAGGCGGCATAATATACCGGCGCTGTCTCTGGCCGATCTGATCGCCCACACCGTACCGCCGGGATTGTTGCTTGGGCGACTGGCCAATTTCATCAATGCGGAACTCTGGGGGCGGCCAAGCGATGCGCCATGGGCTGTGATCTTTCCAGGCATGGCCGCGCAGGACTGCCCCGGCGTTGTGACGGGCATGTGCGCGCGCCACCCTTCACAATTGTATGAGGCTGCACTTGAAGGCATCCTGCTTGGCGCGCTTTTGCTGTGGCTGGCCTATCGGCGCGGGGCGTTCCGCAAACCCGGCCTGATTACGGGCGTGTTTCTGACCGGATACGGCGCATCCCGCTTTATCGTCGAGTTCTTCCGCCAGCCGGATGCGCAGTTTGTTTCTCCCGGCAACCCGTTGGGTCTTGCGTGGCATGTGGACGGCTATGGGCTGACGATGGGACAGTTGTTGTCTTTGCCGATGATCGCTCTTGGTCTTTGGTTTGCCCTGCGTGCCCGGGCGGCGCAATGACCCTGACCGATCACCTGCTGGCACGGATCGGGCAGGACGGCCCGATGACCATTGCCGATTACATGAGCGAATGCCTGCTGCATCCTGATTTGGGATACTACACAACCCGCGACCCGCTGGGCGTGCAGGGCGATTTCATTACCGCACCCGAAATAAGCCAGATGTTCGGAGAAATGCTCGGCTTGTGCCTGGCGCAAAGCTGGCTGGATCAGGGAAGTCCGTCGCGGATTGCATTGGTTGAACTCGGTCCCGGTCGCGGAACCCTGATGGCCGATATCCTGCGCGCGACGCGGGAGGTTCCCGGCTTTCATGACGCGGCGCGGGTGCTGTTGCTGGAGGCATCACCCACACTGCGCGCCATGCAGGCGGAGACTCTGAAGGACTACGCACCCGTTTGGATCGACGCGATCGATGAATTGCCAAGCCTTCCCACTTATCTTGTAGCTAATGAGTTCTTTGATGCCCTGCCCATCCGGCAATTCCTGCGTGACGGCGAGGGTTGGCGCGAGCGTCTGATCGGCGCGGATCAGGGTGCGCTGCATTTTGGTCTGGGGCCATTGGGGTCGCAAATTGCCCTGCAAGACCGGCTTGAGGATACAATGGATGGCGATTTGGTCGAGCTTTGCGCAGCTGCGGCGCCTTATCTCACCGAAACTGCCGGTCGCATAGCGGCGTATGGAGGAGTTGGCCTGATCGTGGATTACGGCGACTGGCGATCGCTGGGCGACACGTTGCAGGCACTGCGCGGGCATCAGCGGTCAGACGTGCTGACGGATCCGGGCCAGGCCGACCTGACGGCCCATGTTGATTTCGAACCCCTTGCAGCGGCCAGCCGGACAGCGGGCTGTGCCCACACGCGCCTGACCCCACAGGGCGTTTTCCTTGAGCGGCTGGGGATAACGGCACGCGCGCAAAGACTAGCTCAATCGTTAACCGGTCCGGCACTGGATTCGCTGGTCTCGGCACATCGCCGGTTGACGCATCCCGAGGAAATGGGAAACCTGTTCAAAGTGCTGGGCCTCTATCCGGCAAACGCTTCTCCACCACCGGGACTGGAACCATGACGCTCGAGATTCTGACATCTGATCTTCTGTCCCCTGTCCGACATGGGTTTTTCAGCCGCCGCGGCGGGGCGTCATCCGGAATCTTCTCGGGGCTGAACTGCGGGTACGGGTCGTCTGACCAGACCGACGTTGTAACCGTGAACCGCAGCCGGGTGGCCGATGCGATGGCAGTTGCCCCCGACGCGCTGATCGGTGTGCATCAGGTGCATTCCCCGACCGTCCTGACGGTCGATGCCCCGATTACCGGAGAGAAGCCAAAGGCGGACGCGGTTGTGACCGCAACGCCCGGGCTGGCCCTGACGATCCTGACGGCCGACTGCCAGCCAGTGCTGTTTGCTGATCCAAACGCAAATGTGATCGGGGCCGCACATGCCGGGTGGCGCGGTGCCCTGGATGGTGTGCTGGAAGCCACGTTGGAGGCCATGGTGGCCCTGGGCGCGCGCCGCGAAGACACCATTGCGGTGATCGGCCCCACGATCTCGCAACGCGCATATGAGGTCGGGCCGGAGTTTTTGGATGACTTTGCCGCGGACTCGCCCGATAACATGCGGTTTTTCGCAAATGGGCAAGGCGATCGGCTTCATTTCGATCTGCCCGCCTTTGGCCTGCACCGGCTGCGGGCGGCGGGTATCGGGCAGGCGGAATGGACACGGCATTGCACCTATTCCGACCCCGAAAGGTTCTATTCCTACCGCCGGTCGACACACGCCAAAGAGGCGGACTACGGGCGCCTGATCTCCGCGATCAGATTGTAGTTTTAGGCAAGATTAAGGCAATTTTGCCGCTTTTCCGCCACATTTGTGGTGTTTATTCTAATCAGAATCGAACGGAAATTATTGTCCGCTGTCAAACAGTTATACGTTTTGACCTTTGATTGGCGCGGCAATGTTAACAAAAGGGAGCCGCTTACCTTCAATTTGTCCTCAATTGATCCCGGATCAGCCTTATCGGTGCCGCAAATCAGCGTCACAAATGGTTCACACAAGGGAAAACGGGCCTAAGCCCCAATAATTGAGCAGGACAAAGTTATGAAGACGAGATCACGCTTTCTATGCGCTGTTTTCGCGGCGATCAGGGATCAAAACCCTGACATGCCATGGAAGCGAGTTTCCAGCAGATCTGTCAGAGTTGCACGCCGTCTGACGGCGCGGCGCTGATCATGAAGGCCCGCGGAACCATGCTGCCGGTTCCAAGGGCTAATACGTGCAACGGGAGGGTGCTCCGGCCCGATGCACGAGCTGCCACGACCATACTGCGTGGCGCTGATACGGGGCGTGTGTGCGTGAACAATTTCAGTTTGCGTTTGTGTGAGTTTGTCTGGGGGGTCAATGTGTTGACCAAAGTTATGCGATATTGCGTCGCGACGCGCGGGAATTCCGACTGCCGTCCTGTGGTCTCTCGTTTCATTCAAGACAAAGAACAACACCGATCTGGTGGGTCTGCCCTAGGGTTCGGCCTGCATGACCGGTATATAGAGGGGACGGAATAAATATGACTATTCCAAATTCATTGGCACGCGCCGCCAGAAATGCCGTCGAAACGTCGGCGATGCTGCGCGAAGCCCAACAACCGCCAGTAAAGGCAAAGGCGCAGCTGCGGCGCTACGAGGTGAGCACGTTGCTGAAAAACGGTGAAGTTTCGCAAACCCGCCATATCGCACCGGCGCTGCCCATGTTCGAGGATGCGTTCTGCGCCTTCACGCGCGGTTCGCTGGTCGATACCGAACACGGACCGATTGCAATCGAAGATCTGATGCCGGGGGATACGGTCCTGACACAGGATGGCACCTCGGAAACCGTGCTGTGGAAAGGATCCGTCACGCTGATTCCAGGACGCGAAGATTCTCGCGGCCGGACGCGGCCATTGACCCGGATCATGGCCGACACGTTCGGAATGCAGAAACCGATGTCCGGTGTCATCGCCGGACCAGCGGCCCGGCTGCTGGGCTGCCCGGCCCATTTGCGCCACCTGCATGGCGGCGCGCCGATTCTGGCACCGGTTCGGGAGTTCCAGGACGGAATGGGCGTTATCGAAACATTGCCGCCCACTCCGGTCGAACTGTTTCATATCTGCCTCAAACGGCATTCGGTGATAAGTGTTGATGGGTTATCTTTTGAGTCTTATCATCCAGGTGTTAATGCTGTTCGGATGATCAGCCACTCTTTGCGGTCGATCTATTTGAACCTGTTTGCTCATATCGAGTCGCTCAACGATTTTGGCCCGCTGCTGATGCCGCGCGCCGGAGATGGAGAGGTGGACGCGATATCAGCGTGAAATGTTAACGATTACTGCATAGTGGGGGCATAATGCAGCTAATACTCAGTTGGATCTTATCTTTGGCGGTCGCCGCAATGCTGCCGCCGGTTACGGCACATCCAAAACGCGCGGGGGTTACGCCGTCCGGTTCATTCGTTCTTCCAGAACGTCGAAGGGCACGCCGGGCTCGTCTTTTGCGCCGCGGATGACAAGCGACGTCTTGACGCTGGCCACGTTCGGCGTGGTCAGCAAGTCGCCTGTCAGAAACTGCTGAAAGCTGCTGAGATCTGGCGCAACGCATTTCAGGATGAAATCGACTTCGCCGTTCAGCATGTGGCATTCGCGGACCAGTGGCCATTCCCGGCACCGATTTTCGAACGCGCTGAGTTCGGATTCGGCCTGGCTTTCGAGGCCGACCATGGCAAAGACCTGCACTTCGAACCCAAGTTCGCGGGCGTTGACGTCGGCGTGGTAGCCGTGGATCAGGCCTGATTCCTCGAGCGTGCGCACCCGGCGCAGACACGGTGGGGCTGATATTCCCACGCGTTTGGCCAGTTCTACATTGGTCATGCGACCGTCTGCCTGCAATTCCGCCAGAATTTTGCGGTCAATCTCATCCAGCCGTGTAGCGACCATGGAATGCTCCTGAATTTTCAGTTGTTATATCAGCGCCCGGCTAATGCGCAATATTATTTCACCGCCGCGCAATATTGTTTATTTGTAATGCAAATTTCATCGACAACGCCTGCCCCGCCTGCCGTACAGGAACCGTCAGGAAAGGGCTTTAAGCCCGATCAAGCGGTCGCTATATCCATCCTCAACGGGCCGAGCGCCCACATCAGGCAGATCGAGTTGGGGGTACCATGGCCGACACAAAACACACCAAGGTTCTGATCATCGGGTCGGGACCGGCCGGATACACGGCAGGCGTTTATGCGAGCCGCGCAATGCTGGAGCCGATCCTGGTACAGGGGATTGAGCCCGGCGGCCAGCTGACCACCACAACCGATGTCGAGAACTACCCCGGTTTTACCGAGGTGCAGGGCCCCGACCTGATGATCAAGATGCAGGAACACGCAGCGGCGATGGGCTGCGAGATCATCGGAGACATCATCAGCGATCTGGATATCAGTAAGCGCCCGTTCACCGCGAAGGGTGACAGCGGCACGGTTTATACGGCAGACGCGGTCATTCTTGCCACTGGCGCCCGCGCCAAATGGCTTGGCCTGCCCTCGGAAGACAAGTTCAAGGGCTTTGGCGTGTCTGCCTGCGCCACCTGCGACGGGTTCTTCTATCGTGGACAGGAAATCGTGGTGATCGGTGGCGGCAATACCGCCGTCGAAGAGGCGCTGTTCCTGACCAATTTTGCCAGCAAGGTCACGCTGATTCACCGCCGGAATGAATTGCGGGCAGAAAAGATCCTGCAGGATCGCCTGTTCAAAAACGAAAAGATCGAGGCGCTGTGGTTCCATGAACTGGACGAGGTGATCGGAACCGATGCTCCGCTGGGCGTGGAAGGCGTGCGCGTGAAGAACGTGAAAACTGGCGAGATCACAGAAATTCCATGCAAGGGCGTATTCGTGGCCATCGGCCACGCTCCGGCCAACGAACTGGTCAAGGAAACGCTGGAAACCCATATGGGTGGCTATGTCGTGACCAAGCCGGGGTCCAGTGAAACCTCGGTTCCCGGTGTTTTCGCTGCGGGTGACCTGACGGACCATATCTATCGCCAGGCCGTCACCAGCGCCGGTATGGGCTGCATGGCTGCCCTGGACGCCGAGCGTTTCCTGGCCGAACAGGAATAAGCAATTGGCTGAATTCACCAGCGCCGCACGGTGAATTCAGTCCTTCGCCCGATGGCCGTCTTGACCGCCGCCCTACCCCGTATCAGACTTTGGGGGCACGAAAGGCCGGATATGGGTGGCATCTTTGAGTAACGTTCTGTGGCGCGGCGGATGGGCTACCCGTCTTCGGATCGGCAGCGGCCTTGTCCTGTTTACCTTTGCCTTCTTTCATTTCATCAACATTGGCCTGGGCCTGTTTCACACAGACTACCTGCATGGCATGCAGGATGGGCGTCAGGCTGTCACCCGGCACGATGCCGGGGCAATCCTTCTGTATGCGGCGCTGTTCACCCATGCCGGTCTGGCACTTTATTCCATTGCCCAGCGCAGAACCCTGCGCATGCCGTTCAGCACAGGATTGCAGGTTGTTCTGGGGTTGCTGATCCCGCTGCAGCTGATCTCTCACATTGTTCATACACGGTATGCGCACGAGATTTTCGATGTGAATGACGAGATGGGCTATATCATCATCCTGATGTGGCCCAGCATCGCGATCTGGATGCAAAGCCTGTTGCTGTTGTTGGTCTGGATACATGGCTGCATCGGCCTGCATATGTGGCTACGCCTGACCCGTTGGTGGTCTCGGGCCGTGCCTTATCTGATTGGATTGGCCGTTTTCATCCCAACCTTTGCGCTTGCGGGGCTGCTCACAGAGGGACGGCGGCTGTGGTTGGATTTCGCCGATGATGACCTGCGCGAGCAGTATATCGAGCACTACAACTGGCCCTCCCCCGAAGCTTTTCAGACCATGTTCGGTGTCAAAAATACCTCGCTACTGGTGTTTTGGGTGGCCCTTGGGGCGACGCTGCTGATCTATTACGGGCGCAAGATGTGGCGGCGCAGGCATTCGGTGCGTGTCCGGTATGTGGACGGCCCCGAGGTAGTGGCAGAGAAAGGCATGACCCTGCTTGAGATTTCTCAGGCCAACGGCATCCCGCACACTGCATTGTGCGGCGGCAAGGGGCGTTGCACCACCTGCCGTGTAATTGTCGAGAAAGGCGCGGACGATCTTCCGTCCCCCAGTGCAGTCGAGGCACGCAGTCTGAGCGCGGTGAACGCCCCGCAGGGCGCACGCCTGGCCTGTCAGATTCGCCCGACCGAATCCGCAACCGTGTTCCGCATGTTCCGCCCTGAAGGCCGCCGCGGGCGCGCGCATGCCAGTCAGGGAAAAGAACGCCAGCTTGCCGTGCTGTTTCTGGACATGCGGGGGTTCACCGCGCGCACGACCGGCCAATTGCCGTATGACATCGTGTTCCTTCTGAACCGGTTCTTTGACGCGATCGTGCCGCCCATCACTGCCCAGGGCGGTGTTGTCGACAAGTACATGGGCGACGGGCTGCTGGCCGTGTTTGAAACGCCGGATACCGCAAGCTCGGCCCGGGCCGGGCTGAAGGCGGCAGCCGAGATCAGCCAGGCGCTGCAGCAGTTCAACCGTCAGCTTGAGGGCGAAGGCGCACCGGGTGTTCGGATCGGCATGGGGTTGCATCTGGGCGATCTGGTACTGGGCGAGATCGGCGCTGCCGGTTCGGCTTCGCGCACCATTATCGGGGATGCCGTGAACGTGGCCAGCCGGTTGGAAGCCGAAACCAAGGCACTGGGTGCGGAACTGCTGGTGTCCGAGACGCTTTTGCAGGCGGCGGAGTTTGATTACAGCGTTTCAGACATCCACTTTTTTGAGCTGCGCGGTGTGAGCCACCCGGTGCCGGCCCTGACCGTCAAACGTGCATCGGAACTTGAGCTGAGCGTCGCGGCATAGGAACACATTCGCTGAAAGCGGCGGAATTGTTGCCAATTTGAAGAACCTCGATCGCAATTGCATTCCAAACATGGAAAATCCTTCCAATCCGGGAGAATTCGACGCATATCGTCCTTTGTTTCATGAAGGTATATGGACTCCGGGCCTGCATCGGGGCACATGCGCCGCGACGACAGGCAACACCACACTGTAATAAGAGTATTCTGATGACGATGTTAAGCAATCTGGCACCGATCCCTGAACTGTACGTATCCTATGACTCGGCCCAGAAACTGAAGGTCGAAGCCGCCGATCTGACAAGCTGGGACCTGAGCCCGCGCCAGATCTGCGATCTGGAGCTGCTGATGAATGGCGGGTTCAACCCGCTCAAGGGTTTCCTGTCCGAGGCCGACTACGACAACGTCGTGGAAAACATGCGCCTGGCTGACGGCACCCTGTGGCCGATGCCGATTACGCTGGATGTCAGCGAAGATTTTGCCGAGAACATCGAACTGGGTCAGGACATTGCCCTGCGCGACCAGGAAGGCGTCATTCTGGGCACCATGACCGTGACCGACCGCTGGACGCCGGACAAGGCGCGTGAGGCCGAGAAAGTCTTTGGCGCGGACGACGACGCGCACCCGGCCGTGAACTATCTGCACAACGTGGCCGGCAAGGTATATCTGGGCGGCCCCGTGGTCGGCATTCAGCAACCGGTCCACTACGATTTCCGCGCCCGCCGCGACACCCCGAACGAGCTGCGCGCCTATTTCCGCAAGCTGGGCTGGCGCCGCATCGTGGCGTTCCAGACCCGTAACCCGCTGCACCGAGCGCATCAGGAACTGACCTTCCGCGCCGCCAAGGAGGCGCAGGCCAACCTGCTGATCCATCCGGTTGTCGGCATGACCAAGCCGGGTGATGTCGATCACTTTACCCGCGTGCGCTGCTATGAGGCGGTACTGGACAAGTATCCCGCATCCACCACATCGATGTCGCTGCTGAACCTGGCGATGCGCATGGCCGGCCCGCGCGAGGCGGTCTGGCACGGCCTGATCCGCGCCAACCACGGCTGCACCCATTTCATCGTGGGCCGCGACCATGCCGGCCCCGGCAAGAACAGCCAGGGCGAGGATTTCTATGGCCCCTACGACGCGCAGGATCTGTTCCGCCAGTTTCAGGACGAAATCGGCGTCGAGATGGTCGACTTCAAACACATGGTCTATGTGCAGGAGCGTGCTCAGTACGAGCCGAATGACGAGATCCTGGACAAGGACAAGGTCACGATCCTGAACATCTCGGGCACCGAACTGCGCCGCCGTCTGGCCGAAGGTCTGGAAATCCCCGAATGGTTCAGCTTCCCCGAAGTCGTTGCAGAACTGCGCAAGACCAAGCCGCCGCGCAGCCAGCAGGGCTTTACGGTGTTCTTCACCGGTTTCTCGGGCTCGGGCAAATCCACCATCGCCAACGCGCTTATGGTCAAGCTGATGGAAATGGGCGGCCGCCCTGTGACTTTGCTGGACGGTGACATTGTGCGTAAGAACCTGTCATCGGAACTGGGCTTCTCGAAGGAACACCGGGATCTGAACATCCGCCGCATCGGCTATGTGGCGTCTGAAATCACCAAGAACGGTGGCATCGCCATCTGCGCGCCGATCGCGCCTTATGCCACAACCCGCCGCGCGGTTCGCGAAGAGATCGAACAGTTCGGCGCGTTCTGCGAGGTTCACGTGGCCACCACGATTGAGGAATGCGAGCGCCGCGACCGAAAGGGCCTGTACAAGCTGGCGCGGGAAGGCAAGATCAAGGAATTCACCGGCATCTCGGACCCTTACGATGTACCGCAGAACCCGGAACTGCGCGTCGAAACCGAAAATGTCGAGGTCGACAACTGCGCCCACCAGGTACTGCTGAAACTGGAAAGCATGGGCCTGATTGCCGCGACCTGAGCCGGTTTCAGAACCTGAACACGGAAGCCCCCGGTCTATGCCGGGGGTTATCTTCTCTCAACTTCCGGAATTCAGTTCCGCGCGAAGCGCCTCGACTGCGCGGCGCTCGAAGGCGCCAAATTCGGCGGCTTTGGCCTGAATGGCCTGCACATGCGGCAGACGGGCGGTGAAATCCTCTGGCGATGCATCCGCAATCGCCTGCTGAATTTCAGCCTTGGATTCGCACAGGATCATGCCCGAAGTGTCCATAAAGTCGTCGATATTCGGGCATCCCCAGTAGATCGGCACGGTCGAACACAGGATCGCATCGATCAGCTTTTCCGAGAAGTAGTTCCGTTCCCGGACGTTCTCGATAACCACCGAGTACCGGTATGGGGCCAGACCATCGGACTTGTTTTCAAACGGTTTGTAACCCCGGCCCATTACATCGACATCCGCGCCACTTTCCCGGACCCAGTCAATCAGTTCGTGCCGCAATTCATGCCCAACCTGATCTCGTTTGGCCGACGCGATGAGGGAACAGGAGCGGTTTTTTTCAATTTTCAGATCCTGCCAGTCCGACACCTGCGTATCGCCGTAGGGCAGGAACACGGCGTTTGGGATGGTCTGCAGAAGGATGTCGTGAAAGGTGAACACCCGGAAAAAACGGCGATGGGTCCAACGCAGCATCCGGTCGTGCTTGGCGTGAATGGCCGAAGGTTCCCCCATCATCAACGAAATGCGCGCGCGTGTGCCCCGACGCAGCCGCAGATGTACGGTAGAGTTGGGGTACATGATCAGGTGATCGGTGCGCTCGAGATCGCCGATGGTCTTGCCGATCAGGCGCTCCGGGCAGCCCTCGGGCCAGATGAGATCGGACAGGGGAACTGCCCCCAGTTTCGGCCCAAGACGGTGGCCATATGGCAAAACGGCAATCGCGGGACGGGTCATTGCAAAGTCTCTGGCAGGTCGACCTGACCACGCATCAGGACATGGCCGCGACCGGCAACCCTGATCCCGGTCATCGCGTCCGGGGGGCCGACTCGCGTGACGGTTGCCTGTCCGGGGCGGCCCATGTCGTGCCCCTGCTCTGCCACAAAGGTGTCCTTCGGCATCAGGCCGTATTTCCACAGGTAAGCCGCCATGGCGCCCGTGGCCGAGCCGGTGAACGGATCCTCTGGCGGGCTGGGTGGCGCCAGCAGCAGGCGCGAGAATGTGTCACCGACAGACGTTGCACCCTTCAGCGTCACCAGGAAGGGTTCGGCCATATCTGAGCCCGAAAAACCTGCCTTCTCGGCCACCTTGCGCAGAGGCTCTTCGGACAGTTTTGCGGCGCGCAGGGCATCATGATCGCCTAGCACGGTGATGCAGAACGGCAATCCGGTCGACACGAACTGGGGCGGGGAGATGATGGCGCTTTCAGGCAGGCCGATCGCGGCGGCAACAAGTTCCGCCGGCACGTGCTGGCCAAATTGGGGGGCAACCTGCGTCATCTCAATTTCATCGCCGCTCAGGCGGACCGATACGATCCCTGCCCCGGTTTCCAGCGTCAGGCTGTTACCTTCGAACAACCCGCGCGACCGCATGGCTGCTACGGTGGCGATGGTGGGATGCCCGGCAAATGGGATTTCGCGGCTGGCCAGGAAGTAACGCACATGCACATCAGCGACTTCCGAAGGGCCGGTGAAGGTGCATTCCACAAGCGAGGTTTCGCAGACATAGGCCATGCACACTTCCTGCGACAGCACAGCACCACCGTGGACCACGGCACACCCGTTTCCGCCAAATGCCCGGTCGCTGAAAGCGTCTACCCAGTCAAAATCGAACCAGCTCATGCGTCACTTTCCCCGAACGATATGAATTACGGGCGCATCCGGCCCTTCCGGTTCGCATGTGTCGCCGCTATGGCGGTCATTGTCACGCTAAAAACAGCCGGAGGCGGGGCCGTTCAGTGAACGGCCACCGGTGAAAAGTCATGTTCACGGGCCAGGACAAAGGCCAGTTTCCGGTCGGCGACCAGCGCCAATTGCTGTCCGTCGGAATCGTGAACCGCGTAAAGCTGATCCAGATCACCGGCCTGCTCTCGCACTTCCAAGGGAAGATCGGCAACATCGACCGCTTTGACATACACGATCCGGTCGCCTTCGGTGTTAATCTCAATCGGTGTATTCATTGCTCTTACCCCTTCCTTATGTTGATCGTCTGCACCACGGTTTCCGGCACGGCGCGGGTCAGGTCCACGTGCAGCAGACCGTTTTCCATGATCGCTTCGCCAACCTCGACCCCATCAGCCAGCACAAACATGCGCTGAAACTGACGCGCCGCGATGCCACGGTGCAAAAAGATGCGCCCCTCGCTGTCGTCGCGTTGACGGCCCCGGATCACCAGCTGGCGATCCTCGATGGTGATCGACAGATCTTCTTCCGCGAACCCGGCCACGGCCAGGGTGATGCGATACGAAAAATCCGATGTCTGTTCGATATTGTAGGGCGGGTATCCTTCGTTGCCAGCCTTTGCAGACCGTTCCAGAAGGCGTTCCAACTGCTCGAACCCCAAAAGATGCGGGTATGAGCCAAGAGTAAGTTTTGACACGTTTTCTCGTCCTTTTATGTCAAAGCGACGGGTGGTGCGGCCCCGTTGCGGCAACCGCGTGTTATAGAATATGGGAATATGCAGGGATGTCCACAAGGTCTGGCCCGATAAACCCTGACACACTATCTTGTGTGGAAAGCACCACAACTACGACTGAGTCGCCTATGAATGCGCCTACCGATCTTTCCATGAAAACTGATGAGGTTTTGCGGGTTGAACTTGAGGTGTTCCGACGTCAGCACCGCGATCTGGACGAAGCGATCGAGGCGCTGCAGGCAACGGGTACCTCGGACCAGCTGACCATCAAACGTCTGAAAAAGCAGAAACTGCGGCTGAAGGACATCATCCGGCTGATCGAGGACCGCCTGACCCCCGACATCATCGCCTGACGCATTGCCAGACAGGTGGATTTGGCTATAGTGCGCGCTCTTTGAAAAGCCGGGGAAAATGCGGATGGGTGAGATCAAGGTAGGCATCATCATGGGCAGCCAGTCGGACTGGCCCACGATGAAGGAAGCCGCGGATATTCTGGACGAACTGGGTGTTGCCTACGAGGCGCGCATCGTGTCGGCCCACCGCACGCCGGATCGCCTGTGGGACTATGGAAAAACCGCTGTGTCGCGCGGCTTGCAGGTGATCATTGCGGGTGCTGGCGGGGCCGCGCATCTTCCGGGCATGATGGCTTCGAAAACACGGGTTCCGGTGATCGGGGTGCCGGTTCAGACGCGGGCCCTGTCGGGTGTCGATTCCCTCTATTCCATCGTACAGATGCCGAAAGGGTTTCCGGTGGCGACCATGGCCATCGGATCGGCGGGTGGTGCCAATGCCGGGTTGATGGCTGCTGGTATCCTGGCCCTGCAGGATGCCGAACTGGCCGGACGGCTGGATGCCTGGCGTGAGGCCCTGTCGGCCTCTATCCCCGAGGAGCCTGCCGATGACTGAAGCATTGCAAACCGGGGCTCGGATTGGAATTCTGGGCGGTGGCCAGCTGGGCCGGATGCTGTCGGTCGCGGCGGCCCGACTGGGGTTTGTCACCCATGTTTATGAGCCGGGCGCTAACCCGCCTGCTGGCCACGTTGCCGACCGCGTGACCACTGCCGCCTATGACAATGCCGACGCCATGCGTGCCTTTGCCGAAGACGTGGATGTCATCACCTATGAGTTCGAGAACATCCCGACCGAGGCACTGGATCTGCTGGAAGCGCATCGCCCCATTCGCCCGGGCCGCGAAGCCCTGCGGGTCAGTCAGGACCGGCTGACCGAGAAGAGCTTTCTGCAGGGACTGGGCCTTAAAACGGCACCCTTCGCCGACATCACAGATCTGGACAGCCTGCGCGCAGCGATTGATGAGATTGGCACACCCGCCATTCTGAAGACCCGCCGGTTCGGTTATGACGGCAAAGGTCAGGCCCGGCTGCGCGCGCCCGGCGACGCCGAATCCGCACTGGCCGATATGGCGGGCGCGCCTGCTATTTTGGAAGGCTTCGTGGATTTCTCGCACGAGGTGTCCGTCATCGCCGCCCGAGGTCTGGACGGTCAGGTTGCCTGTTTCGATCCCGGTGAAAACGTCCACCGTGACGGTATCCTGCATACAACGACCGTACCGGCGCGGCTGTCGCCGTCGCAGCGAACGGATGCCGTGCTGCTGGCGGCCAATATTCTGAACGCGCTGGATTATGTCGGGGTGATGGGCGTTGAACTGTTTGTCACGGCCGAGGGTCTTATCGTCAACGAGATCGCCCCGCGTGTTCACAACTCGGGACATTGGACCCAGAATGGATGCGCCGTGGATCAGTTCGAACAGCATGTCCGCGCTGTCGCAGGGTGGCCTCTGGGGGATGGCCAGCGGCATTCCGACGTGGTCATGGAGAACCTGATCGGCGCCGATATGGACCGTGTGCCCGATCTGGCCCGCGAACGGGATGTGGCGCTGCATCTCTACGGCAAGGCCGACGTCAAGGCAGGCCGCAAGATGGGCCATTTCAACCGGGTCATCCGCTGAAGGTTATCGAGCCTGCGTGCGATGCCTCAGTCGAAGCTATTCCTGAACAATAGAAAACGCAGCGCGCTTATGCCACCAGGCGCGCCGCGATATCCCCGGACATGTAGCTGACGCGCCCACCCGCCAGAGTGGCCGCGACACGGTTGGTGGCGGTTTCCAGGATCACCAGATCGGCCCGTTTGCCCGGTGCAAGCGTGCCGCGATCCGTCAGACCCAGCACCTGCGCAGGCCCTGACGAGACCAGCGCCCAGGCCCCGGCCAGATCCAGCAGACCGCTTTTGGCCAGCATCAGGGCCGCGCGGCGCGGGCTGGGGTAATGGTAATCCGACGCCAGCGCGTCGCACAGGCCCATCGTGATCAGGTCAAGCGCGCTGGCATTGCCTTTGTGCGAGCCGCCCCGCACCACGTTCGGAGACCCCAGTATGACGTGATCACCGGCAGCACGGGCCGCCTCGGCCGCTTCCAGCGTTTCGGGAAATTCTGATATCCGGGCCCCACGCGCGCGCCAGTCTGCCCGGGCCCGGGCCGTGGCGTCGTCATGACTGCCCAACCGGACACCGCGATCGGACAGCGTGTCGCATAGCCGTTCCAGCGCTGCCGGTACTTCCCCTGACCGGGCATGCATTTCTTGCAGCATTTCAAGATGCGCTTCGGGGCTGCGCCCGGCCTTGAGCGCCTGCCCGGTCAGACGCGGCGGTGTGCGTCCTTGCGCCAAGCGGTCATGCGGCAGATGGTCATTGAACACCACATAAGGCACCTGCCACCGGGCAATACGCTCGGGCAGGTCCGCATAGTCGTCCAGCATGTGGGTTTCAAACCGCAACTGGGGTAACAGATCCGTCACGATGGTATCCCTGACCCCGGCAATCGCATCAAAGACCTGGCCCGCAAATCCCGGGCCACGCACGCCGCCCTCCCAACTGTGGAACTGGGCCAGCACGGCTGTGGTAATACCATTGGCGGCCAGTTCCGCCTCGGCCGACACCAGACCTTCGGCCATTTGCTTCATCGCTCCGCGACGCGGCGCAAGATGACGCTCAAACCCGTCCCCGTGCAGATCGACGATCCCGGGCAGGATGGTGTATCCCGACAGATCGATCTGCCGTCCGGTCCCCGAGGACTGAATGATCCCGTCTGCCACAGCCAGTTCGGTTCGCGTCACTTCGTGACCCGACACAAGAACATCCGCCCGGGTGAAGGTCAGTTCAAGTGCGGTCATCGCGTCGGCTCCGACGGAGGTTCTGAACAGTCCTCTCCGATACAGATCTCGTCAATGACATCCATGACACCGTCGAGCCAGGTGATCTGCGGATCAAAGCGGCCAAACTCGATGAAATGCAGCGCCTGCGCCATGACCCGGGGGTTGTTCATCATGAAGGTATGGGTCACCGGCAATACGATGTGATCGGCCATGCCCGCGACACGGGTGGTTCGCACTGACACCTTTCCATCATCCCGCCCCTCGATCATCGACGAAAACAAAGGGTTCAGCGAGTTCTCTCCCGCGATTACGCCAAGATCGAATTCGACCGGCGGCAACTGGCCCGGAATACCCTCCGGTCCCGTTCCCAGCGCCAACCCGGCAGGACCGTTGAGCATACCGAAAACCTCCCATGAGCCAAGCTCGTCAACCAGTTGGCTGCCCTGGTTTGGCGGACCCAGCATGACAACGCGGCCCAGGTTGTCCGGTGTATTGTCTTGCAGCCAGTACCGCAGAAGAATCCCGCCCATCGAATGGGCCACGACATTCGCGGTCTCGTCCCCGCAGGCGGCAAGGGCGCCCGGCACGGTCTGCCGGGCCAGTTCGGGTATGGGCAGATCCGTTGACGGGTAATCCGGACGCACGACTTTGTAGCCGTGGGCGCTAAACAATTGCTCCATCACCGAAAACGAAGCCTTGGTTCGCGCAAGCCCATGCAGCAAAACAACGCATTTCGCGCTGGCAAAAGATGGAGCGAGGCAAAGAAGCAATACGACCAGAAATCTCATAGCCGCCAGATAAGGCTTATCGTGGATCGTGAAAACCCCTAGCCGGTCTTCCGTCGCGATACGGCCATCGCAATGCCGCCCAGAACCGCGACGGTTCCAACAGCCAGACGCAGACCTGCCGTTTCCCCCAGCAGGGCAATGCCAGCCGCGATGGCGATGATCGGAACGCTCAGTTGCACCACGGCCGCAGTCGCAGGCAAAAGCTTCGGCAGAACCCGATACCACAGCGCATAACCCAGCCCCGAAGTCACGGCGCCGGACAAAATCGCCAGCGCATACCCAGTGGGTTCCATCTGCCAAACTCCGCCCAACAAAAACAGCGCAACGGCCGTGACCGGCAGGGCAACCACGAAATTGGCAGCTGTCCCTTGCAACGCGTCGGGCTCGGACCGGCCTGCCAGCGAATAAGCGGCCCAGCCCACACCCGCCGCTGTCATCAGCGCGGCGCCGGACAAGTCGACCTGAACAGCACCAGATGGCCACAACACATACCCAAGTCCGGCAAGCGCAATCCCCGCTCCGGCCACCTGGCGCGCGGTGGGACCCGAACCTGACACGGCGCCAAAGGCAAACATGGAAATCTGTACAACCCCGAACAGGATCAACGCCCCCAATCCCGCATCAAGCGTCAGGTACGCCATCGAAAACCCGATCATATAAATGGACAGTGACCCGGCCCCGATAACCCTGCGCTTGTGAAATACCGGCAGATGCTCGCCTTGTTGCCGGACCAACACGACCAGCATCAAGGCCCCAGACAGAACCCGCACCACGGCAAATCCCGCCGGATCGGCGGCCCCGCTGTCGATTGCCAGCCGGTTCAGGATCGAGTTCGCCGCGAAGGCGCACATGGTCAGGGTGGTCAGCAGGAACAGTCTCATATCAACCGCATAGCCGGTTCGCCGCGAACTGGACAGTCCTTTCCGCAAACACCCGGCGCTTCATCTTTTCCCAAATACTCCCGCCGGAGGCATGGCCGCATCGCGGCCATCGAAACCGAAACGGGGCCGCCCGAAGACGACCCCGTTCCTTTGCACTGTGCGTCCCCGTGAAGCAGCCTGGCCATGGGGTCTGGCGCCTGTCGGGGCCGTCAGAATTCGCCGGAGCGAATTCGACGTCTTACATCATGCCGCCCATGCCGCCCATGTCGGGCATGCCGCCGGCGGCAGGTGCGTCTTTCTGCGGCTTGTCTGCAACCATCGCTTCGGTGGTGACCAGCAGACCGGCAACCGATGCCGCGTCTTCCAGAGCGGTACGGACAACTTTGGCCGGGTCGATCACGCCGAACGAGAACATGTCGCCATATTCTTCGGTCTGCGCGTTGAAGCCGAAGGCAGCATCCGAGGATTCGCGAACTTTGCCTGCAACAACCGCACCGTCGACACCTGCGTTCTCGGCGATCTGGCGCAGCGGCGCTTCGATAGCCTTACGAACGATGTTGATGCCTGCGTCCTGATCAGCGTTTGCACCCTTCAGAGCTTCCAGTGCTTTACCGGCCTGAACCAGAGCAACACCACCGCCCACAACGACGCCTTCCTGAACGGCAGCGCGTGTTGCGTTTAGAGCATCGTCCACACGGTCCTTACGCTCTTTCACTTCAACTTCGGTCATGCCGCCGACGCGGATAACAGCAACACCGCCTGCCAGTTTGGCAACACGCTCTTGCAGCTTCTCACGGTCGTAGTCCGACGAGGTTTCTTCGATCTGGGTGCGGATCTGGGCAACACGTGCTTCGATCTCGGCTTTCTCGCCAGCACCGTCGACGATGGTGGTTTCGTCTTTGGTGATTTCGATCTTCTTGGCGGTGCCCAGCATGTCCATGGTCACGGACTCGAGCTTCATGCCCAGATCTTCGCTGATGACCTGACCGCCGGTCAGGATTGCGATGTCCTGCAGCATGGCTTTGCGGCGATCGCCGAAGCCCGGTGCTTTGACAGCAGCAATTTTCAGGCCGCCGCGCAGTTTGTTGACAACCAGAGTTGCCAGCGCTTCGCCTTCAACATCCTCGGCAATGATCAGCAGCGGCTTTTGCGACTGGATCACCTGCTCGAGCAGCGGAACCATCGGCTGCAGCGAGGACAGTTTCTTTTCGTGCAGCAGGATCATGCAGTCGTCGAGCTCTGCGATCATCTTGTCTGCGTTGGTGACGAAGTAGGGCGACAGGTAGCCACGGTCGAACTGCATACCTTCGACAACGTCGGTTTCGGTTTCCAGACCTTTGTTTTCTTCGACGGTGATAACGCCTTCGTTGCCAACCTTCTGCATCGCGTCTGCGATCTGCTGACCGATTTCGGCTTCGCCGTTGGCCGAGATGGTGCCAACCTGAGCAACTTCTGCCGAGTCCTTGACTTCGCGCGAAGCGGCCTTGATGCCTTCAACAACCTTGGCGGTTGCCAGGTCGATGCCGCGCTTCAGGTCCATCGGGTTCAGGCCTGCTGCAACCTGCTTCAGACCTTCTTTGACGATGGCCTGTGCCAGAACGGTTGCGGTGGTGGTGCCGTCGCCGGCTTCGTCATTGGTGCGGCTGGCGACTTCTTTCACCATCTGCGCGCCCATGTTTTCGAACTTGTCTTCCAGTTCGATTTCCTTGGCAACCGAAACACCGTCTTTGGTGATGCGCGGCGCGCCGAAGGATTTGTCCAGAACCACGTTGCGGCCTTTGGGGCCCAGGGTCACTTTAACCGCGTCAGCCAGGATGTTCACACCCTTCAGCATACGGTTGCGGGCATCGGTGTCGAACTTGACGTCCTTTGCAGCCATGTCGTTTCTCCTTGAGAAATATGTTGGAAATGAAGATCAGAGAAAGCGCGCAGGCTTACTCGATGATCCCCATGATGTCGCTTTCTTTCATCATCAGCAGCTCTTCGCCGCCGACGTTGACCTCGGTGCCCGACCATTTGCCGAACAGGATCTTGTCGCCGGCTTTTACGGCCATTGCGATCAGTTCGCCGCTGTCCTTGCGTGCGCCTTCGCCGGTTGCAACGACTTCGCCTTCGCTGGGCTTTTCTTTTGCGCTGTCAGGAATGATCAGGCCGCCTGCTGTTTTTTCGTCGCTTTCAACGCGACGGACCAGCACACGGTCATGAAGCGGTTTCAATGCCATCTTTGCAGCTCCTTGGGCTCAAAGTTTGTTTATCCTCCCCTCACCTAACGGCGAGGCGCTAGCACTCGGGTCATCCGAGTGATAACGACGCATAGCTAGGGAGTTGGAAAGGCCGAGTCAACAAGATGTGAGAAACTTTTTGCGTCCGGGATTCCAGCGGGGCCGTTTCGGGCTTCAGTCCTGCTGTTCCCAGCTGTAGGCCCAGTGCTTCAGCCCCTCGGATCCACAGGCCGACAATTGGTAGACCCCCTTTTCGACTTTTTCGAACCAGCCATAGTGATTGTCGCGCATGATGCGCGTCGCCCCGGTAACTCCGGTTGCGCTGGCCACGTCAGATCCCTTGGTCGCGCCGCATTCCGCCAGATATGCTGCACATTTCAGGGCGTCTTGGCGGTACCCGGTCACGATTCCATGCCGCGTGGCCCCGCCCGCATTCGGGTCGCCCTGCAGCCGGTCGAATTCCCGCAACAACCGCGCGGCCCTTACCTTGTTCTTGCGGGGCGCGTAAGGCCCCGGGTCGCAATGCACCTCGGCCCGGCCGTCTTCCCGGACGGTGATCAGGCCCAAACCCAGCCTACGGCACAAGGACAGGTTATCCCTCAGCGCCCGCCTTGCGGTCCGGCCCTTGGGTTTACGCACGCCGACATAGACCTGATCGGTCACTTTCAGGCGCGTGATCGCCTGATGAAACAGGGCCAGCGAAAACCCCAGCTTCAGTTCGACAATGACCGGATCATCGCCGTCGCGCGCGGCAACGATATCGGCTGCGCCGACCTCGCCCTTGACGGTGTATCCCTGACGCTCAAGCAACGCCTTGATCGGCGGGTAAAGGTCCTGTTCGCGCTTCATCTCACCATGCTAGGCTATTCGGCCGGGATTGCCAGACGTTGCCAGCCCCTTCAGCTTGCGCCCCGCCGAAAGGAAAGGCAATGTCGCGCCCGATAGGATAGCCGTCAAACCGGGGAAAACGATGCGCCTTCTGATATTTCTGTTGTGCCTGATCTTGCCTGCCAGCCTTCACGCCGCTTGCGAAGGCCGTGACCTGAGGGCGGACATGACACCCGAGATGGCGACCCGCCTTGAACACGCCTTGGACGGCATCCTCTTTCCCGAAGGCAACCACTGGGTTGCTGTCAGGGGCGACACGGTGTTGCATCTGATCGGAACCCTGCACGTCAATGACCCGCGCATGTCCGCCGTGGTCGAGCGGCTGGAACCACTCCTGAAAGACGCCGACGCCTTTTTCTTTGAAACCTCGCAGGCCGAGATGAAAGCGTTCGAGCAGGCTCTGGCCAAGGACCCCAGCCCTTTGCTGATCACATCGGGGCCGACTCTGATTGATCTGATGCCGGCCGAGGATTGGGCCGCCCTGTCAGCCACCTTGGCCAAACGCGGCATTCCCGCCTGGACCGCCGCAAAGTTGCGCCCCTGGTTTTTGAGCCTGACATTGGGCGTGCCATCCTGCGTGGCACAGACCCCGGACGGAGACCGCGGCATGGATGCACGCCTGTCCGAACTCGCCGATACTCACGGTATCCCGCAGCATTCGCTGGAACAGGTCGAAGATGTCATTGCGATGTTCGAAAGCCATCCGATCGAAGAACAGGCCCAGTCACTGGCCCGGCTTGCCGGCGCGCTGGAGGCCAGCGAAGACCAGCTGGCCACGATGACCAACGCCTATCTGGAAGAAAAACATGCCGAAATCATCCAGCTTTCCTTGCTGCAGGGGTTCGACGCATCAGATCTGACGCAGGAAGAATTTGATGCCGAATGGAAGGCGTTCGAGCAGCAATTGCTGATCCAGCGCAACGACAACTGGCTGAAGCACATTCTGGAACTGAAGAACCAAACGGCCGTCATCGCCGTGGGTGCGGGGCATCTGGCCGGTAAGCAGGGGTTGTTGCATCAATTACAGCTTGCAGGTTTCACGCTGACCCGCGCGCCCTTCTGATCTGACAGTCAGGTTTGACGAACAGTCGCATCTGGCGCACAGCCGGGTGACAAGCCTGTCTGTCCACCCTATAAGGCCCGCAAAATCCCATTTCTGCAGGACACTGACATGACAATCCAGGTTTTCGGCCACAAGTCCCCCGACACTGACTCGACCGGCTCGCCCATTCTGTGGGCCTGGTATCTGAACGAAATCCAGGGCGAGAAAGCTGAGCCTGTGCTGCTGGGTGAGCCTAATACCGAAGCCGCCTTCATGCTGCGCCACTGGGATCTGCCGAAACCGCGGATCATCGATGACGTGAGTGAGGGCGCTCCGGTCGTCATCGTCGACACCAACAACCCCGCCGAGCTGCCTGCCGGTATCAACGGCGCCGATATCCGCGCCATCATCGACCACCACAAGCTGGTCGGCGGCCTGGAAACCAAAGGCCCGATCGACATTACCGTCCGCCCGCTGGCCTGTACCGCAACCATCATGATCGACCTGATCGGGGATGACGCGGCCAGGATGCCTGACGCCATCAAAGGCGCGGCGCTGACTTGCATCCTGTCCGATACGCTGGAGTTCCGCTCGCCGACCACGACCCCGCGCGATCGTGCGGTCGCGGAAAAGCTCGCCGCAGAACTTGAGTTGGATATTGCGGAATACGCTGCCGACATGTTCGCCGCGAAGTCGGACGTTTCGTCCTTTTCCGACGCGGAACTGATCCGCATGGACAGCAAGGAATACGAAGTCGACGGCACCAAATTCCGCGTCTCGGTTCTAGAAACCACCGCGCCCGGTGTTGTTCTGGACCGCAAGGACAGCCTGGCAGGCTCGATGGCGGATGTCGCCAGGGAAGATGGTGTGGATCAGGTTCTGCTGTTCGTTGTGGACATCCTGAACGAAGAAGCCACCCTGTTGGTTCCGAACGATCTGGTCAAATCCGTTGCCGAAAAAAGCTTTGGCGCCTCGGTCGACGGCGATGCCGTGGTTTTGCCCGGCATCATGAGCCGCAAGAAACAGATCATCCCGAACCTCAAGGTCTAACACCGAACTCTTTACAGAAAGTTAGGCACCCCTATCGGGCACCTTTTTTTTGCGAGGCTCTGCCTCGCGCTCCGGGATATTTTTGGCCAGATGAAGTTTGGATCCCCTGCTTCATCTGGCTGAAAGTATCCTGGGGGAGACGCCCGAAAGGCGGCGGGGGCAAAGCCCCTACTGGCCAAACCGGTATTCCTCTGCCATAGGCTTTGATGACTTTCCCACCGCGTCAACAGGGGCCTGACATGACACAGATCATCCAATCGCTTGACGAGGTTTCCGACCGCTACAAAGCTCTGTTCGTCGACCTGTGGGGCTGCGTGCACAATGGCATTACAGCCTTCCCCGAAGCAGTTGCTGCGCTGCAATCTTACCGCGCGTCGGGTGGTTTGGTGGTTCTGGTCACAAACTCACCAAAACCCCGTGCCGGTGTGGCAGTGCAACTGACGCAGTTCAACGTACCGGCCGACGCCTATGACACTATCGCCACCAGTGGCGACTCGGCCCGGTCAGCCATGTTCCGGGGCACGGTTGGCCAGAAAGTCTATTTCATGGGCGAATGGGAGCGTGACGAAGGGTTCTTTGAACCACTCAAGCTGTTGCATCACCCAATCCAGATCGAACGGGTGCCGCTGGATGAAGCCGAAGGAATTGTTTGCTGCGGCCCGTTCGACCCCATGGCGGACCCGGCGGTCAACCGGGCCGATTTTCTGTACGCCAAACAAAAAGGGCTGAAGCTGCTCTGCGCAAACCCCGACATAGTCGTTGATCGTGGTGAAGTACGGGAATGGTGTGCAGGGGCTCTGGCCCGCCTTTACACCGAAATGGGCGGTGAGAGCCTTTATTTTGGCAAGCCTCATCCGCCGATTTATGATCTGGCCCGGCGCAGGCTGCAGGAACTGGGCGCAGACATTGCCGATGCCGATATTCTGGCAATCGGTGACGGTCCACATACGGACATCGCCGGCGGTATGGGGGAAGGGATTGATTCCCTGTTCATATCCGGCGGTCTGGCTGCATCCGAGACAAAAACATCATACCAGCCTGACCCGGATGCGCTAAACAGCTATATTGAAAAAGAAAAAATAAATCCAACCTATTCGATCGGCCGTCTGAGGTAGTAAATAGGGCTTGATTTTCTGCACTTGCGAAGTAATAAAGTTGCCAATCGATGGCTACGGGCGGTTTTTTATTTCTCCGCCAACTGCAAGTGAGGGCAACATGTTGGACAATCTTCCGCGCGGAACGATCTGTATCGAAGACATTGAAATGGGCATGAGCCGCCACCTGCGCAAAGTGGTGACGGACGAGGACATCGAGATGTTTGCCCAGGTGTCGACCGACCGGAACCCGGTTCATCTGGACGACGATTATGCCCGCGACACGATTTTCGAAGGGCGCATCGCGCATGGGATGCTGACGGCCGGCCTGATTTCGGCGGTAATCGGTGAGCAGCTGCCCGGTCACGGTACCGTATACATGGGCCAGTCGCTGAAGTTTCTGGCTCCGGTCCGCCCCGGCGACATGGTTTATGCCGAGGTCAAGGTCATCGACATCGACTTCTCGAAGCGGCGCGTCAAGCTGGACTGCCATTGTTCTGTCGAAGGCAAAAAGGTTTTGGTTGGCGAAGCCATGGTTCTGGCCCCCTCGCGGAAATTCGACTGAGGCGAACTCTGTCTGATCTGCTATCGGCAGGTCTTGAACCCGCCTCTCAGTCCCGCTAGGCAGACGCCATGCGCATCATCCGGGATTTTCAGTTTGTCGAGCCTCAGGACCGGGGCGCCAGCGTGGCGATCGGGAATTTTGACGGCGTTCATATCGGCCATCAGTCGGTCATCGAACTGGCGCGCAAAGCCGCGCCGGATGCGCCCTTGGGTGTCATGACGTTCGAGCCGCATCCGCGCGAGTTTTTCGCGCCGGACAGCCCCCCCTTTCGGCTGATGCGCGGCAACAGCAGAGCGCATCGGCTGGAAAAGCTGGGGGTGCAGAAGTTGTATGAGCTGCCCTTCAACAGTGCGCTGGCCGGCCTGACCCCCGAGGAATTCGCGCGCGATGTCATTTGCAAAGGCCTGGGTCTGGCACATGTGGTGGTGGGGGCCGATTTCTGTTTTGGCAAGGGACGCAGCGGCACAGCCGATGACATGGTCCGGTTTGGCCGGGACATGGGGTTTGGTGTCACCATCGCGCCGCTGAAAGAACGGTCCGAGCATGTGGTCTCATCCACCGCGATCCGACAGGCGCTGAGTGACGGGCGTCCCCTCGACGCCGCCTCGATGCTGGGTCACTGGCACCGGATCGAAGGCGAGGTCATCGGCGGGGAACAACGCGGGCGCGAACTGGGTTTTCCGACGGCCAACATGTCCATCGAAGGGTTGCATCCGCCGAAATTCGGCGTCTACGCGGTGCTGGTTGACGTTCTGGATGGACCCAATCAGGGCAGCTATCGCGGTGCCGCATCTGTTGGGACGCGCCCGATGTTCAATGGCGCAGTGCCGAATATTGAGACCTTTCTGTTCGACTTTTCGGGCGATCTTTACGGGGCCACATTGTCGGTGGGGCTGGTGGACTATCTGCGCCCGGAGATGACGTTTGAGAGGCTGGACGGGCTGGTCGCGCAGATGGATGCGGATTGTGCCCGTGCCCGCGAGATTCTGGCGGGACAATGAAAAAAGACCCGATCGAACGCGGTGGCCTGCCGCATCGCTTTTGGGAGCGTAAGCCCCTGCGTCGCCTGAACGAGCGCGAATGGGAGGCCCTGTGTGATGGCTGCGGTAAATGCTGCCTGAACAAGCTGGAAGATGAAGACACGGGCGAGGTCGCCCTGACCTGCGTCGCCTGCCGCCTGCTGGACGACGAAAGCTGCCGCTGCACGCAATACGACATCCGCCATCAGTTCGTGCCGGAATGCATCGTGATGACCCCGGACAATATTGACGATCACGCCTATTGGCTGCCGCAGACCTGTGCCTACCGGCTGCTGTGGGAAGGCAAGCCCTTGTATGACTGGCACCCCTTGATATCGGGGACGCCGGACAGCGTTCATGCGGCCGGGGTTTCCGTTCAGGGGCGCACCGTTTCCGAATTCGAGACCCCTCTGGAAGAGTGGGAAGACCATATTATCGAGGAGCCCGTCTGATGTTTTTCGCCTCTGACAATTCCGGACCAGTCCATCCTGAAGTGCTGACCGCGCTGAGTGAAGCCAATGATGGCTATCAGATGGCGTATGGCGCCGACACGCTGATGAACGAGGTGCGCGACCGGATCCGGGGCGTCTTCGAGGCGCCGGGCGCGGCGGTATACCTGGTGGCGACAGGCACGGCTGCAAACTCGCTGGCGCTGGCGACACTGGCGAACCCTTGGGACACCGTCTTTTGCTCGCCCGTCGCCCACATTCACGAGGATGAGTGCAACGCGCCCGAGTTCTACAGCGGCGCCAAGCTGACGCTGGTGCCCGGCGGCGACAAGATGCAGCCAGAGGCATTGCGCAGCAGCATTCTGGGCGAGGAGACCCGCGGCGTACATGGTCCGCAGCGCGGTCCTGTTTCGATCACTCAGGTGACCGAGCGCGGGTCTGTCTATTCGCTCGCCGAATTGCAGGGGCTGTGCGGTGTGGCACGGGAATACGGCCTGCCGGTGCATCTGGACGGGGCACGGTTCGCCAATGCTCTGGTCGCGCTCAACTGTTCCCCTGCCGAAATGACGTGGAAAGCCGGGGTGGACGCCGTAAGCTTTGGCGGCACCAAGAACGGGCTGATGGGTGTCGAGGCTGTCGTTTTCTTTGACGAAAGCAAAGCCTGGGAATTTGAGTTGCGCCGCAAGCGGGGCGCGCATCTGTTTTCCAAACACCGCTATCTGTCCGCGCAGATGGCGGCCTATCTGCGGGATGATCTGTGGCTGCGCGCAGCCCGGCAGGCGAACGCGAATTGCGCAAGGCTGGCGGCAGGATTGCGGGCGGCCGGTTCGGATTTCCTGCACGAGCCGCAAGCCAATATCGTTTTCGCCCGTTTCCCGAGGCACCTGCATCGTCGATTGCACGAAAAGGGCGCGGTCTATCACATGTGGGGTGATGAACTGGACGGGGCGGACGAAGACGAAATGCTGGCCTGCCGCCTTGTCTGCGACTGGTCCATCAGTGCGGAACAGATCGACCGGTTTCTGGCCCTTTTCTGACGGTTGTCGGGGGCGTCGCCCCCGCCGCAGCAAATTCAAACGGAAGAAGCCAACGGAATTCGGAAGAACTCCGACAGGCTGCGCGCCGTCTCTTTTGGATGGGAAATCGGCAGCATGTGCCCTGCCTCCGGGATGATTTCGGTGGTTGCCGCAGGCAGACGGCGTTGCAGGCTGTTGCATATTGCGGGGATGACCGGGTGCGTCAGCGATCCGCTGAGGATCCGGACCGGCATCTGGGCGCGTTCCAGTTTTTCCGGTTGCAACAGGCCCGCACCGTCCTCGGATAGGGCATTGTTGGAGGCCGGGACTACATGCACCCCGCGAATCATTGCGGCGCGGGTACGGTCCGGCAGATCCGCCCAGCGGGGGCTGTCCTGTGTGCTCCACATGCGGTTGAACAGGCGGGCTGCCTGCGATGCGTTGCCTGTGGCGAGCGCGGAAACAAAGGGTTCTGCATCTCGCTCATGCTGATCGTAGAGGTCCGGGGCATCCAGCTTTGCCAGGGCAAAAAAGACCGGCTCAATCAGAATAGCGCGGCGCACGAGGTCGGGGTGTTCGACCGCTAGGCGCAACGCGATCATCGCACCAAAGGAGTGGCCGATCACATCCATCGGTTTTTGCAGCTGGCTGGCCGCCAGTTCGGTCATCCGGTCAAAAAAGTCGCCCCGCCCGTCCCAATCGGGGCTGCGGCCGTGTGACAGCATGTCCGGCGCAATCATGCTTGCCTGCCCGCCCAGCGCAGCTGCAAGGCCCGACCAGGCGCCGGAATGGGCAATGGTGCAGTGCAGGGCGAGCATCTGATGCGCGCCCTTGCCCAATGTTCGCACAAAGACTTCTTGCGGCACAGTACGGCCTGTCATGCCTACAGCGTCGCCAGGTGCCGGTCCAGTTCGTCCAGCCTGTCCTGCCCCCAGAACCTCTGGTCATCCGGGGTGATATAGAACGGCGCGCCGAACACGCCGCGATCGACGGCCTCTTCAAGATTGGCGGCGTAGGTTTCCGCACCCACAAGCAGGCCGCTGTCGGCAAGTCCGGGATCGAACCCGGCCTTTGACAGGCAATCGCGGATCACATCATCCTGAGCGATGTCCTTTTCCTCGGCCCAGCAGGCACGCAGGATTGAATGGCAAAGCTGCCCGACATCGCCGGACCCGTCCTGAACGGCGGCGATCACGGCGTAGGATGAGGGGGCCATATTCGTTGGCCAGTGCGCGGGTTGCAGGTTGAATTCCATTCCCAGATTTCTGGACTGGCGCAGCAATTCCTGAGCCCGGTATTCGATGCGAGAGATGTGCCGATCCTTCGGCGGAACCCCACCAGTGCGCGAGAACAGAGCGATAATGTCCAACGGCTTGTAGTTGATCGTCGCACCGTGCTTTGCCGCGATCTCTTCCAGCCGGGTTCCGGCCAGATAGGAATAGGGCGAGAGTGTCGCAAAATAGTAGTCAATCTGGGTCATGTGCACTTTCTCCGCTGCGTTACCTTTGCGGAACGGTAAGGCCATGCTAAGCGGTGTCAACATCACGAATCTGTCACATTGCCATTGCTGCCCGGGGACCTCAGCCGATGCCGACACTTCACGAACCCAAGCTAATCGCTGGGAACGCCAACCTTCCGCTTGCCAAAACCATAGCCCGCCGCATGAGCCTTTACCGCGGCGTCGATCAGGGGCTGGTCGATGCGCGGGTCGAACGGTTCAACGATGGCGAGATCTTCGTCGAAGTGTTCGAGAATGTGCGCGGCGAGGATATGTTCATCATCCAGCCGACCTCGAACCCGGCCAATGACAACCTGATGGAACTTCTGATCATCGCTGACGCCCTGCGTCGGTCGTCGGCCCAGCGGATCACTGCCGTGATCCCCTATTTCGGTTATGCCCGTCAGGACCGCCGCACAAAGGCGCGTACGCCGATCTCTGCCAAGCTGGTCGCCAACATGCTGACCGGCGCCGGAATCGAGCGGGTCCTGACCATGGACCTGCACGCGGCCCAGATTCAGGGTTTCTTCGATATTCCGGTGGACAACCTCTATGCCTCGCCGATCTTTGCCCTGGATGTGAAACACCAGTTCAAGGACAGCCTGGATGAAATCATGGTGGTGTCGCCCGACGTCGGCGGCGTAGCCCGTGCGCGCGAACTGGCCAAACGGATCAACGCCCCCCTGTCGATCGTGGACAAACGCCGCGAGAAAGCCGGTGAAGTGGCCGAGATGACCGTAATCGGCGACGTCAAGGACAAGATCTGCCTGATCGTGGACGACATGTGCGACACTGCCGGTACGCTTTGCAAAGCGGCGCAGGTGCTGCTGGATAACGGCGCGAAAGAGGTTCACTCGTACATCACCCACGGCGTCATGAGCGGCCCGGCGGTCGAACGTGTGACCAACTCGGTCATGAAGTCGCTGGTTCTGACCGACACGATCCAGCCCACCGACGCAATCGCCAAGGCCAAGAACATCCGGATTGTCCCGACGGCACCGATCTTTACCCAGGCGATCCTGAACATCTGGAACGGCACAAGTGTTTCTTCGCTGTTCGAAGACAAGACACTGACACCAATCTACGAATCCCTGTATCAGATGAACTGACAGGAAAGGGGCGCCTGGACAGGGCCCGCCTTTCTTACACGCGCATCTCAGAACGGACAGCCTTTTCATGACTGACAACAAACGCGTCGCCCTTTCCAGTGACCATGCCGCCATCGCACTGCGCCAGGCAATCGCCGCACATATCGCGGACGCCGGGTGGGAGGTCGTGGATATCGGCCCGACCACCCCGGAAAGCACACATTATCCCCTGCATGGCAAGGCCGCTGCCGAGCGCGTCGCCTCGGGCGATTGTGCTCTTGGCATCCTGTTGTGTGGCACCGGTCAGGGCATCATGATGGCGGCAAACAAGGTTCCGGGCATCCGCTGCGGTGTGTGTTCCGACACATTCTCGGCCCGGATGATCCGGCAGCACAATGATGCCAACATGCTGTCCGTGGGCGCGCGCGTCATTGGCGAAGGTCAGGCGCTGGATATCGTGGACGCGTTTTTGGGGGCCGCGTTCGAAGGTGGCCGCCACGCAACACGCGTGGACATGATCGAAGGCACCGACGCGTAAGAAACGGGCTTCAGGTGAGCATTTGACGACAAGAGCGCGGCTTCCGTTCTGAAGGTGCGCTCAGGATATATGCCAGTCATCCTCGTGCGGCACCTCGCCAATCGCGGTCCACGAGGCGCGGATGCGGGCAACGCGCGTATCCGACCAGGTGCGGAAGACGGCGCAGAACCCTTCGGGCGTAATGTTCTCGGCCTTGATTTCGGCGCGCAGCGCCGAGGACGTGTCCACATCCCACAGCGAAATGCCGATCTGTACCATCGGCGCCGAGCGAAACGGTTGGCTGAATGCGACGGTCGTCCGGCGTTCCCGCGCCCCCTCACCTGTCCACATTTCACCGCCATTGGCAAAATCGGAAAACAACAGGGCCTCGCCTTGATCAATGCCAATCGGATGGGTTTGAAAAGTTTTCATTCTGTCGTCGTTGTTCTTGAATTCCCGCAACTTATTCCGGCAATCGGGCAAAAGCACGACAAAAAAACGGCCCCGCAAACGCGAGGCCGTTCTAATTCATAAGCGATCAAGCCCGCGTTACAGGCTCATATGCGTTCCAAGCGCTTCCATGTCGGCCAGCAGTTTGGCCGCGTCGTCGACGATGGTCTGATCGTCGCCACCTTTTGCCGCTTCGTGCGACTCGCGGGCCTCGGCGATCAGATCGTCGATATGCGCACGGGTCACTTCTGAAACCGGAATGGCCTTTTCGGCCAGAACCGACAAGCTGTCGCCGTTGATCTGGGCAAACCCGCCGGTGACCAGATATTCACTGGACCCTTCGGGCGCCTCAACCTTCAGCAGACCGGGGCGCAGTGTGGTGATGGTGGGGGCATGATCGGGCATTGCCGTCATGTCTCCGTCCGCGCCGGGAATCTGGACCGCCGTCACCGCGAGCGAAGCAAGGCTCCGCTCGGGGCTGACGAGGTCGAATTGCATCGTGTTTGCCATCAGGGTTTCTCCTTAGGCAGCCGCTGCAGCCATCTTCTCGGCTTTGGCGATCACGTCTTCGATGCCGCCGACCATCAGGAAGGCCGCTTCGGGCAGGTGATCGTATTCGCCGGCCACAACGGCCTTGAACGACGAGATGGTGACATCAAGTGGAACCTGAACACCCGGAGAACCGGTGAAGACTTCGGCCACGTCGAACGGCTGCGACAGGAAGCGCTCGATCTTGCGGGCACGGGCCACGGTCAGTTTGTCCTCTTCCGACAGTTCGTCCATGCCGAGGATGGCGATGATGTCCTGCAGCGACTTGTAGCGCTGGAGAATCTGCTGAACGTCGGTCGCAACCTTGTAGTGCTCTTCACCGACGATGGCCGGGTCGAGCAGACGCGAGGTCGAGTCGAGCGGGTCAACCGCCGGGTAGATACCCTTTTCCGAGATCGCCCGGTTAAGAACGGTGGTCGCATCCAGGTGCGCAAACGAAGTTGCCGGCGCGGGGTCGGTAAGGTCGTCCGCTGGCACGTAGATCGCCTGAACCGAGGTGATCGAACCAGCTTTGGTCGAGGTGATGCGTTCCTGCAGGGCACCCATGTCGGTCGCCAGTGTCGGCTGATACCCCACCGCCGAAGGAATACGGCCCAGCAGAGCCGAAACCTCGGAACCCGCCTGCGTAAAGCGGAAGATGTTGTCGACGAAGAACAGAACGTCGGTACCGGACTGGTCGCGGAACTGCTCGGCCAGGGTCAGACCGGTCAGAGCAACACGCGCACGCGCTCCCGGAGGTTCGTTCATCTGACCGTAAACCAGGGCCACTTGGCTTTCCGACAGGTTGTCGGGCTTGATCACGTTCGATTCGATCATCTCGTGGTACAGGTCGTTCCCTTCACGGGTCCGTTCACCAACTCCCGCGAACACCGAGAAGCCCGAGTGCACTTTTGCGATGTTGTTGATCAGTTCCATGATCAGAACGGTCTTGCCAACGCCGGCGCCGCCGAACAGGCCGATTTTACCGCCCTTTGCGTAGGGGGCCAGCAGGTCAACAACCTTGATGCCGGTGACCAGAACTTCGGATTCGGTCGACTGTTCGGCAAAGGTCGGTGCGGGCTGGTGGATCGCGCGGGCTTCTGTCGCCTCAACCGGGCCTTTCTCATCGATCGGCTCGCCGACCACGTTCAGGATGCGGCCCAGAGTGGCGTTGCCTACGGGAACCGAGATCGGTGCGCCGGTGTCGGTCACTTCTTCGCCACGGACCAGACCTTCGGTCGCGTCCATCGCGATGGTGCGGACAGTGTTTTCACCCAGGTGCTGAGCAACTTCCAACACCAGGCGCTTGCCGTTGTTGGTGGTTTCCAGCGCGTTCAGAATTTCAGGCAGCTGATCGTCGAAGTGCACGTCGACGACGGCCCCGATGATCTGTGTGACTTTGCCTTTTGCATTCGCCATGTTTCGTCTCCGGTTTTCTTACAGCGCTTCGGCGCCGGAAATAATTTCAATCAGCTCGTTGGTGATCACGGCCTGACGCGAGCGGTTGAACTGGATCGTCAGCTTGTCGATCATTTCACCCGCGTTACGTGTCGCGTTGTCCATCGCGGACATCCGTGCACCCTGTTCGGACGCTCCGTTTTCGAGCAGAGCCGAGAAGATCGCGGTCGCAACCCCCTTGGGCAGCAAGTCGGCCAGAATGGCCTCTTCGCTGGGCTCGTAGTCGAAAATGGCACCGCTGTCGTCACCTGCCGCTTCGTCCTCGAACGAGGCGGGAATGACCTGCTGTGCCGTCGGGATCTGGGTCACAACGTTGACGAACTTCGAGTAGAAGATCGTGGCAACGTCGAACTCTCCCCCGTCGAAACGAGACAGGACGTCCTTGGCGATGTCTTGCGCGTTGGAATATCCCAGACGCTTGACCTCGCTCAGGTCGATATGTCCAACGAACAGATCGCCAAAATCACGCTTGAGCGCGTCGCGGCCTTTCTTGCCGACGGTCAGAACTTTGACCGTCTTGCCATTCAGGCGCAGCTCTTCCGCCTTTTGACGGGCCAGCTTGGCGATGTTCGAGTTGAAGCCGCCACACAGGCCGCGTTCAGCTGTCATCACAACCAGCAGATGGACATCATCACTGCCCGTACCACGGAGCAGCTTGGGGGCGCTGTCGCTGCCCCCGACCGAAGCCGCCAGCCCCGCCATCACGGCATTGAACCGCTCGGCATAGGGGCGCGAGGCTTCGGCAGATTCCTGGGCGCGGCGCAGTTTTGCTGCCGCGACCATCTGCATGGCCTTGGTGATCTTGCGGGTCGATTTGACCGACTCGATCCGGTTTTTAAGGTCCTTCAGACTAGGCATCGGAACCCCCTATCAAGCGAAGGTTGCGGCGTATTCGTCGATCGCTGCCTTGATCTTGTCGGACGCGTCGCCTTTGACCTTCGGATCTTCGTCGGTGATCCACTTCAGCAGGTCGGCGTGCTTGCCGCGCAGGTGCGCCAGAAGACCGGCCTCGTAGCGGCCAACATCCGATACGTCGATCTTGTCGAGGTAGCCGTTGGTGCCTGCGAAGATGACGCAGACGATTTCCGCGTTGGTCAGCGGCGAGTACTGCGGCTGTTTCATCAGCTCAGTCAGACGCGCACCACGGTTCAGCAGCTGCTGAGTTGCGGCGTCAAGGTCGGAACCGAACTGCGCGAACGCAGCCATTTCGCGGTACTGGGCCAGTTCCAGCTTAACCGGACCGGCAACCGATTTCATCGCGTTGGTCTGGGCCGACGAGCCCACACGCGAAACCGACAGACCGGTGTTCACGGCAGGACGGATGCCCTGGTAGAACAATTCGGTTTCCAGGAAGATCTGGCCGTCGGTGATCGAGATCACGTTGGTCGGAATAAACGCCGAAACGTCACCACCCTGAGTTTCGATAACCGGCAGAGCGGTCAGCGAGCCCGCACCGAAATCTTCGTTCAGCTTCGCCGAACGTTCCAGCAGGCGGGAGTGGAGGTAGAAAACGTCACCAGGATAGGCTTCACGTCCGGGCGGACGGCGCAGCAGCAGCGACATCTGACGATAAGACACGGCCTGTTTCGACAGGTCATCATAGATGATCAGCGCGTGACGGCCGTTGTCACGGAAGTACTCGGCCATCGCGGTGGCGGCGTAAGGCGCCAGGAACTGCATCGGTGCCGGGTCGGACGCTGTTGCGGCCACCACGATCGAGTATTCGATGGCGCCGGACTCTTCCAGTTTCTTCACCAGCTGCGCAACGGTCGAACGCTTTTGGCCAATCGCAACGTAAACGCAATACAGCTTCTTCGACTCTTCGTCGCCTGCTGCGTCGTTGTAGACTTTCTGGTTCAGGATGGTGTCCAGAGCAACGGCGGTTTTGCCGGTCTGACGGTCACCAATGATCAGCTCACGCTGGCCGCGGCCGATCGGGATCATCGCGTCAACCGATTTCAGACCGGTTGCCATCGGCTCGTGCACCGATTTACGCGGGATGATGCCGGGGGCTTTCACGTCTGCAACGCCGCGCTTGGAAGCGTTGATCGGGCCTTTACCGTCCAGCGGGTTGCCCAGACCGTCCACAACACGGCCCAGCAGTTCGTCACCGATCGGAACGTCCACGATCGAGTTGGTGCGCTTGACGGTGTCACCTTCTTTGATGTCACGGTCGGAACCGAAGATAACGACACCAACGTTGTCGCTTTCCAGGTTCAGCGCCATGCCCATGATGCCACCGGGGAATTCGACCATCTCACCGGCTTGCACGTTGTCCAGGCCGTATACACGGGCAATCCCGTCACCGACGCTCAGCACGCGGCCGATCTCGGCCACTTCGGCTTCCTGACCAAAATTCTTGATCTGGTCCTTCAGGATTGCAGAAATCTCTGCAGCTTGGATTCCCATTTATCCGACCTCTTTCATTGCATTCTGTAGGGAGTTCAGCTTCGAACGGATCGAACTGTCGATCATTTTCGAGCCCACTTTAACGACAAGACCGCCGATGAGGGTTTCATCAACAGTCGCATTGATTGTCACGGTCTTGCCCACACGCTCGGACAGCGTCTTGGACAGTTTTTCCATTTGCGTCTTGGTCAGCGCCTTGGCCGAGGCGACATCGGCGGTCACTTCGCCGCGCTCGTCCGCCAGCATGTCGCGCAGAACCTGCACCAGCTGCGGCACAACGAACAGGCGACGCTTTTGCGCCATCAGACCCAGCGTGTTCTGCAGGATGGAGTTCAGCCCCATCTTGGCGGCAATTGCGGTAATTGCGCCTTCCTGTTCGGCGCGTGAAACCAGAGGCGAGGCGATCAGGTCGCGCAAATCGGCGCTTTCGCCCAAAGCTGCTGCCAGATCATTGATGCCGGTTTCCAGACCTGCGAGGTCATTATTCTCTTTGGCAATCTCGAAGATTGCGGTGGCATAGCGCTCGGCGATGCCTGTGGAAATCGAAGCTGGTTCGGACACGTCCACCCTTCCGATATTTTGGGCCCCGAATTCGCGTGCGGCAGCTACCCCGGGGGCGTGAAGAAACCCCGTCCTTGTAGGGCGGGGATCAAAATCACCGGGGATGTAGCAGAGGTGTTCCAACCTCGCAATATAGTATAGTGATTACGATGTTATCCACAAATTGTTTTATTTCATGCACTTACGCAAAGTGCGACCCTTTGGACACGTCTGAAGGGGTGAAAAATGTTACCAAATTGCAGCTTTTGGCGATTCCTGTGGCCTATTTCCCTCAGATTTGGGCACCAGACATGGGTGTCCATCACCTGTTCTGTCAGGCCGGCTTGAGCAGGCCGTCCAGCGCCTTGATCGGGCGTTTGACCGCATCTTTGGTCACGGTGCCACTTGGCGGCCGGATAAGCTTGGTCGCCTCGACCATGAGAACGCCGCCCGCCATAATTGTCGGCAGACGTTGCCCCGTCTTTTCGATCAGATTGCCGGATTTCAACCAGAACCGTCGATAGGATGGCGGCATGTAAAGAGCCGAGCAATGCGTTTCCGGAACGAAATGATGGGCCTTGAGCTGGGATTCCAGCTGCGATGCGGAATACGGGCGACCAAATCCAAACGGCGTCCGGTCGGACCGCGACCACAGACCCGCCCTGTTGGGTACGACAAACAGGATACGCCCCCCCGGCCCCAACACGCGCCAACATTCCTCCAGCAACTGGGTGGGCCGCTCAGAGGTTTCCAGACCGTGCATAACCACCAGCTTGTCCACATGACCGGTTTCGATGGGCCAAAGCGTCTCTTCGGTCAGGACCGAGACGTTGGGCATTCCTGCGGGCCAGGGCATCACACCCTGCGGGCCGGGCATCAGCCCGATCACACGCCGCGCATCCTTCAGATAGGGGCGCAACAAGGGCACGGCGAATCCAAACCCGACAACAGTCTGCCCCTTGGCTTCGGGCCACAGCTCGACCATTCGACCACGGATCGCCGCCTGCGCGGCACGTCCCAAAGTGCTGCGGTAGTAGAAATTCCTCAGATCCTGCACATCAAGATGCATTGCGGACACCCGGTCAATCGGCTTAGCTGTCGGCAGTCTAGCAACGAAAGGGCAAAAGGCCATGCCTCTTGAGATCGTCACCATCCCATGCCTCAGCGACAATTACGCCTTTCTGGCGCATGATGCGGCCAGTGGCCAGACCGCATTGATCGACGCGCCTGAATCTGGACCGATCCTGGCCGCGCTTGAGGCCCGCGGCTGGAAACTGTCTCATGTCCTGCTGACCCATCACCACTGGGATCACGTAGATGGTCTGGCCGGAATCCTCGAACATCACCCTGCCAAAGTGATCGGAGCCGCCGCTGACGCCCACCGCCTGCCGCCTCTGGATTTGCAGGTGCGCGAAGGCGATACTTTCGAAATCGGCGGCGAACCCGTTCATGTGCTGGACGTCTCGGGCCATACGATCGGACATATCGCGTTTTACATGCCGGAGAGCACGGCTGTGTTCACCGCAGACAGCCTGATGGCCTTGGGCTGCGGCCGTCTGTTCGAAGGCACACCTGCGCAAATGTGGGCTTCGCTTGGAAAACTGGCCGCCCTGCCCGACGAGACGATCGTCTGTTCCGGCCACGAATACACACAATCCAATGCAAAGTTCGCGATCACTGTCGATCCGGACAACGCGGCGCTGCAGCAGCGCATGCAGGATATCGACCGCGCAAGGGCTGCCGGCGAGCCAACCGTTCCGTCGACTCTGGCGCTTGAGAAGGCCACAAATCCGTTTCTACGGGCCACGGATCCGGGGATCAAGATTCAACTGGGGATGGAAAATGCCGATCCTGTATCGGTATTTGCCGAAATTCGGGCTAGAAAAGACCGGTTTTAGGACCTATTTGCCCCACGTCTCGGTCACGGTCACACGAAATGTGACTGTCAAGAGCAAGAAAACCCTTGAAGCCGCGCCACGATCAACCAAACTCTAATAGTATGAGGACATGGTTGGGATGGGGATCCGACCTTTAATGCGCCCCCTTCTGACCCAAGACAGAGGAGCACCCGCGTGCCTTCATTCTCGAGCACATTAGAACAAGCCATTCACGCGGCCCTGGCTGCGGCGAACGAACGGCGACATGAATTCGCAACGCTGGAGCATCTGCTGCTGGCGCTGCTGGAAGAACCCGATGCGGTGCGCGTGATGAAGGCGTGCAGCGTCGATCTGGATGAGTTGCGCAGCACCCTTGTCGAGTTCATCGACGAGGATCTGTCAAATCTGGTAACGGATATTGACGGATCCGAGGCGGTGCCGACCGCAGCCTTCCAGCGTGTCATCCAGCGCGCGGCGATTCACGTTCAAAGCTCTGGCCGGACCGAAGTCACCGGGGCCAACGTTCTGGTCGCCATCTTCGCCGAACGCGAAAGCAACGCGGCCTATTTCCTGCAGGAGCAGGACATGACCCGCTATGACGCGGTGAACTTCATCGCACATGGCGTGGCCAAGGATCCTGCCTATGGTGAAAACCGTCCCGTTTCCGGCGCGGATCAGGTTGAGGAAGAGGTTCAGTCTAGCGCGGGTGAAGGCGAACAAAAAGAAAGCGCGCTGGGCAAGTATTGCGTCGATCTGAACGCCAAGTCGCGGGCCGGAGATGTCGATCCGCTGATCGGGCGCGCAGATGAGGTCGAACGCTGCATCCAGGTGCTGTGCCGCCGTCGCAAGAACAACCCGCTGCTGGTGGGTGATCCGGGTGTAGGCAAAACCGCCATCGCCGAGGGTCTGGCGCATAAGATCGTCGCGGGTGAAGCTCCGGATGTTCTGGCCAACACCACGATCTACTCGCTCGACATGGGTGCGTTGCTGGCCGGAACCCGATACCGCGGTGATTTCGAGGAGCGTCTCAAGGCTGTCGTGACCGAGTTGGAAGACCATCCTGACGCGGTCTTGTTCATCGACGAGATTCACACCGTGATCGGTGCCGGCGCCACTTCGGGCGGCGCGATGGACGCGTCGAACCTGCTGAAACCTGCACTGCAGGGCGGCAAGCTGCGTACCATGGGCTCGACCACGTACAAGGAATTCCGCCAGCATTTCGAAAAGGACCGCGCGCTGAGCCGCAGGTTCCAGAAAATCGACGTGAATGAGCCTTCGGTCGAGGACAGCGTGAAAATCCTGCGCGGCCTAAAGCCCTATTTTGAGAAGCATCACGAGATCAAATACACCGCTGATGCGATCAAAACCGCTGTGGAACTGTCGGCGCGCTATATCAATGACCGCAAACTGCCCGACAAGGCGATCGACGTGATCGACGAGGCCGGTGCGGCCCAGCATCTGGTCGCGGAAAGCAAACGCCGCAAGACCATCGGTGTGAAAGAGATCGAAGCGGTGGTCGCCAAGATCGCCCGCATTCCGCCCAAGAACGTCACCAAGGATGATGCCGAGGTTCTCAAAGACCTGGAAGCTTCGCTGAAACGGGTGGTGTTTGGTCAGGACGAAGCCATCGAGGCGCTGTCCAGCGCGATCAAACTGGCACGCGCGGGTTTGCGTGAGCCTGAAAAGCCAATCGGCAATTACCTGTTCGCCGGCCCGACCGGTGTGGGTAAAACCGAGGTTGCGAAACAGCTGGCCGATACGCTGGGTGTGGAACTGCTGCGGTTCGACATGTCCGAATACATGGAGAAACACGCGGTTTCCCGTCTGATCGGTGCGCCTCCGGGGTATGTCGGGTTCGACCAGGGCGGTCTGTTGACCGACGGCGTCGACCAGCATCCACATTGCGTCCTGCTGCTGGACGAGATCGAGAAAGCGCACCCGGACGTGTTCAACATCCTGTTGCAGGTGATGGACCACGGTGAGCTGACCGATCACAACGGCCGCACGGTGAACTTCCGCAACGTGGTCTTGATCATGACCTCGAACGCGGGCGCGCAGGAACAGGCCAAGGCCGCCATTGGCTTTGCCCGTGATCGCCGCGAGGGCGAGGACACCGCCGCAATCGAGCGCATGTTCACGCCGGAATTCCGCAACCGTCTGGACGCGGTGATATCGTTCGCGCCGCTGCCGAAAGAGGTCATCCTGCAGGTGGTCGAGAAGTTCGTCCTGCAGCTTGAGGCGCAGCTTTTGGATCGCGGCGTCTCGATCGATCTGACCCCCAACGCAGCCGAATGGCTGGCCGACAAGGGTTATGACGACAAGATGGGTGCCCGCCCGTTGGGACGGGTTATTCAGGAGCACATCAAGAAACCACTGGCCGAGGAACTGCTGTTCGGAAAACTCGCCAAGGGCGGTGTGGTCCGCGTATCCGTCAAGGACGGCGAGCTGGATCTGGAAATCCTCGGCCCCGATCAGCCGCGTATTCCGGGCGACAAACCTCCGCTGCTGACGGCAGATTAACCCGAAGAATGAAACGACAGCCATCGCCTGCCAACCCAAATTGGCAGGCGATTTTCGTTCAAAGGACAGGAGACAGGGATGCGCAAAATCGGCGCTTTGATTTTTCCCGGGTTTGAGTTGCTGGATGTGTTCGGCCCGATGGAGATGTTCGGCTTGCTCTCCGATGAATTCACCCTGGAGCTTGTGGCGGAAACCAGTGGACCGGTTGAAAGCAATCAAAAACTGAAGGCTTTTGCCGACACGACGATCGACGCAGCGCAGGGCTATGACATTCTTTTTGTGCCGGGCGGAGCTGGCACCCGCAAGGAAGTCAACAACTCACGCTTGTTGGATTGGATTGCGGACGGTTCGGATAAGGCGGAATTCACCTTGAGCGTATGCACTGGCAGCGCCCTTCTTGCCAGGGCCGGAGTATTGGACAACCGACGCGCCACGACCAACAAGGCGGCCTATTCGTGGGTCTGCGCGCAAGGGCCCGACGTCGAGTGGGTTCCCCAGGCCAGATGGGTTGAAGACGGGCCATTCCTGACCTCATCCGGCGTTTCCGCCGGAATGGATATGGCTCTGGGCGCCATTGCCCTGATGCACGGAACGGATGTAGCCGAAAAGGTGTCGGTCTGGTGTGAGTATACCTGGCACAAGGACAAGACCCGCGATCCGTTTGCCCGCGTGCATGGGCTGACGTGATGTGAAGGGATCAGCGCTCGGTCAGTTTCAGCTCGATCCGCCGGTTCTGGGCGCGGGCTTCGGGCGTATCTGACGGATTGACGGGCTGGAATTCACCAAAGCCATTTGCGGCAAGCCGGTCTGGCGGGATGCCCAGCGCGTCGACCATGTAGCGAACAACGGACAAGGCGCGCCCCTGGCTGAGTTCCCAGTTGTCCTGATACCGCCCTGTCCCGGCCAGCGGTACGTTGTCGGTGTGCCCGTCCACCCGAATGACCCAATTCAAACCTTCAGGGATTTCCGCCGCCACGCTGCGCAGGATATTGGCCACCTTGGCGACCTCCAATTGCCCTTCCGGGGAAAGGACGGCCGAGCCGGTGTCGAAAAGAACCTCGGACGAGAACACGAACCGGTCGCCTTCGATCCGTACGCCTTCCTGATCCCCAAGAACCTCGCGCAGGCGCCCGAAAAACTCGGACCGGTACCGTTGCAGATCTTCGGCCTGCGCCGCCAGCTGCTGGTTCTGACCCGACAGCGCTTCGGCTTCGGCCTCAAGCCGTATCCGCTCGGCCTCTTCCAGCAAGCGGCGACGGCGTTCTTCCGAGGCCGCCCGCGCCAAGGCGGCGTTCAGGTCCTGCCCCAGTGTCTGGATGCGAATGTTGGCCGATGCGTTACGCTCTTCGTAGTCATCCAGCAGGGCCTGCAACGATCCAAGCTGCCCGCGCAGTGCAGCCATCTGTTGATTCAAAAGCGCCGTTTGCCGCTGCGCTTCTGCAGAGATTTCTTTTTCATCCGCAATCGTATTGCGTGCCACTGCCAGCAATGTTGCCCGCTCTTCTGCCAGTGTCTTCTGCGCCTCGGCATCCGCTTGCGCCTGGGTCTGCGCGGCCAGGGCGGCCTTGAGTTGCGCCTTCAATTCTTCCGGATCCAGATCGCCAAAGCGACGCTCCAGCTCGGCCTTGGCCGCCTGCGCCGCGGCGAGCAGGGTCAGAGTATCCTCGGCGTCCTTGCGCTGCGCCTCAAGTGCCAGGGTCATCGCCGTCAGCTCCGCATCGGCGTCCTGAAGACGGTTGCGCAGGTTTTCGGCGGCGGCGGCTTCGGCCAATTTCGCAGCCTCTTCCGCGCTCAGTGTTTCTTCAAGCTCAGCGATCCGGCTGCTTTGGGTTGCCTCGTTCGCCTCCAGGTCAGCAACGAGCGCTTCCAACGCTTCACGGCGGGCGGCAGCCAAACGGGCAGCGTCGGCCTGCGCGTCGATTTCGGCCCGGCGTTGGGCTAGCGCAAGGTTCAGGGCCTCCTGTTCGCTCAGCAATTCCTCGCGCTGGGATTGAAGATCAGCAATCGCCCCGCGCGCCTGTTCCTGATCGACCAGCAGAGCCGCGACCTGAGCCTCGAAATCCGTGATCCGGGTCTGCGCCTGTGACAAGTCATCTTCGGCCTGCGTCAAGGTCGCGTTGAGCGCGCCCAGACGGGCCTGCAAACGACTGTTTTCACGCTCTTCCAGCCCCAGTGCGCCCGCCAAAGCGGCGACTTCGTCGGACAGGGCGGTCAGCTCATCCTCCTGCCCCGAAATAGTCTCGCGCAGGACGAATTGCACCACCATGAAGATGGTCAGAACGAAAGTCAGAACCATCAGCAGCCCGGTCATCGCATCCACAAAGCCCGGCCAGACCGAACCCTGGAAACGTTGACCTGTGCGGCGGGACAGAGCCATGGTTTACTCGCCTTCCGGTGTGCTGCGCACGGCGCCCTTGGGCAGGGTCAGCGCCCTGACAAGCAATTCGATATCCTTGCGCATCTCGTTCATGCTTTCCTGACGGCCAGCCGAGATTTCCTCGAGGATACGCAGCAGCTGTACGTCCATCGACCGCAGGCGCATCCGGCTTTCGGCGTCGATCCCGTCGCCGGCGCCATGTTCGCGCATGTGATCCAGCAGCGCGTCCTGACCAAGGGCCACGCGTTCCAAAGCAGATGTCACACCTTCGGTTTCAGACTGCCGCTGGTTCATGTCCCCGATGGTTCGAACCAGCTGACCCATCTTGGCCGAAAGGTCGGCGCGGTCAGCTTCCTGCGCGGAAAACAAATCCTGCAGCGCGTTCATCTGTTCGGACATCGCATCCAGAACCGGCGTCAGAACCGCGATTTCTGCGCCGCCTTCTTCACTTGCCGCGAACCCGACGCGGGTGATCGATGACAGCCATTCCTCAAGCTCGCGGTAGAACCGGTTTTGGCCGTGCCCGGCAAAGAGTTCCAGCAGGCCAACGATCAAGGAGCCAGCCAACCCCAGCAGCGAGGATCCAAATGCGACGCCCATACCCTGCAACTGCGCCTCGAGCCCGGTCATCAGACGGTTGAACACCGCCAGCCCTTCTTCGCCTTCCTGCGGGTTCAGGCTGCGGATGGTGTCGACAATGGCCGGAACGGTGGTGGCAAGGCCAAAGAATGTACCCAGAAGGCCAAGGTAAATTAGGACGTTGGTGATATAGCGTGTGATCTCACGCTCTTCCTCGACCCGTTCGGCGACGGAATCCAGAATTGACCGGGTTGAACTGGAACTGATCTGCGACCGCGCACCGCGTTCGCGCAGCAGCGAGGCGAGCGGTGCCAACAGCTGCGGTGTCCGGGCATCCTCGCGCACGACACCGCCGACAAATGCCTCGATCCAGCGGACGGAGCCGATCAGCTGCCCCACCTGATAGAAACAGGCCAGAACGCCGATGACGAAAACAAGCAGAATGAACCCGTTCAGATAGGGGTTCGCCTGAAACACCGGCAGCACGTATGGCAGCGCCATGAACACACCCAGCCCTGACAGGCCAATCGCGATCAACATCATCACGATCTGTCGGATGGGATGCGAGAAATGGGGTCTCGCGCCCTGATGTGCCTGCGCCATGCGCGTCATTCCCGGTTTTTGCCTGCTCTGCGCTGAAACTAGCGAACTTCCGCCGGTGACGCCAAGGGTTTATGCGGTAATGCTGCGCACCCGTTGCGACAACCACTCAAGATCGGGATCGCGCAGACCGATCTCGGCCAGATGTTCGGTCGTATTGTACAGATATTCGGTGTTCGGACCGCGCCCGCCCACGGCATGGGCGATAATCTGAGCCTGTTCTTCCAAGGGCATGCCGCCGCAATACTGCACGTGGGCCTCGTCGATCACATAGGTCACGGCATTCACCACCGTACCGCAGTCCAGATGCACATCCAGCATCTTCTCGACATAGGCCGAGGAAATCAGCTCGCGCTCGCGCAGTTCGTGCAGGGTGCGTTCCTCGTGCCCCGTTTCGACCGCCAGTGCCAGACCCTTGCAATGGGCGTCGGTCTGCTCGTCCAGCGCCAGCACCAGACCCGGGTGGTCCTCGGTGCCGCGGTGGTGGATGGAACTCATGCAGAAAGAGCGTGCGTATCCGTGCAAGGTTGCGCGTTCGCTGCGCGCCACCGGAAACCCAGGATTCCACAGCAGCGATCCATATCCGAAAACCCACATCGTCATTACACTGGTCCTTGCCCGTTTGCGCCTATAAACATCAAATCCGACGCAGGAAAAAGGGCCATTTGTCATGCGCCGTCTGATACGAGTACTCATATTTGTTGCCGTCGCCTGGAGTGCCTATTGGTTCATCGCCGGTTATGGGCTGCGCAGTGCGATCACCGCCTGGTTCGACAAGCAACAGGAACTGGGTTGGCAGGCCGATTTTTCCGAAGTCGCAACAGCGGGTTACCCGACGCATCACGTGACCCGGCTGAACAACCCGGGGCTGGCCGATCCGGTCAACGGCACCGCCTGGAGCGCCGACTGGATCGAGTTCGAAAGCCCTGCGATCTGGCCCGGTCGGCAGGTGCTGCGGTTTGCGGATACGCCCCAACGGCTGTCCTATTTCGACCAGACGGCGACCGTTCAGGCAACGGATTTGCAGGCAGAACTGCAATTGCAGCCGGGTGTCGCACTTGTTCTGGAAAAGATGGCCCTGACTGCGGACAAGTGGATTGTCGCTGGCGAAGCTGCTGCGGTGGCCGGTGGTGAAACCCTTGATCTGCTTATGGAGCAGTCTGGCCAGCCTGAAGCATACAAGGTCAGCGCCCGGATCGACGGCTTTCGCCCCGGCATGGATCTGCGCGACCTCATGCGGTCGGCCACATCGCTGCCGCAGGCATTTGAAACGCTGGCGATGGACATGACCGTCACCTTTGACAAGTCCTGGGACCGTTCTGCGCTTGAGGAAAGCAGGCCACAGCCGGTAGCCATCGATCTGAGGCTGGCGGAAGTCAGATGGGGTGAGTTGCGCCTGTTTGCTGCTGGCGAGCTGGATGTTGACGCGCAGGGCATTCCAACCGGCGAAATCGCCATCAAGGCCGAAAACTGGCGCGACATGATCGCCATGGCCAACGCCGCCGGTGCCTTGCCGGATCAGGCGGTTGATCCGGTCACGCGGGCGCTGAACTTTATGGCCGGTTTGGGCGGAAATCCGAATGCGCTGGACCTACAGCTCAATTTCCGCGACGGATTCGTAGCACTGGGCCCGTTGCCCCTTGGACCGGCACCCCGGTTGATATTGCGGTGATGCCCGGCGATACCTTGGGCAGACACGAAACAGAATTCAGCGCTTACGGGAACGGTCAATGGGACTAAGAACACTCATTTCCAATCGGATTTCGAACTGGGCGCTGGGACACAAGAAGATCAGGCGCGAACTGCTGCGGCAGTTGTGGAAAGATGACGTTCTGTTCTTTCGCAATTTCGACGATCACAGCCTAGTCTATTACCCTCATGACGTCATCGGAGAACACCTGACGAAATTCGGTGAGTTCAGTCGCGAACCGGTGCGTGAACTGGCCGAATATCTGACCCGTTCGGGCCAGCCCCCGGAAGGCGGTTCCGTGCTTGAGGTCGGTGCAAATATCGGTACACACACAGTTTATTTCTTCAGGGATCTGCACTGCAACTCGGTTGTTGCGATCGAACCCGACCCCGAAAACCACGAATTGCTGTGGCGGAACGTTCAGATCAACGACCTGAACGATAAAGTGACCATTCTGCGCGTTGGCGCATCTGACAAAACCGGGCAGTTGCCCTTCGTCACCAGTGAACTGAACCGTGGAGGTTCGAAAATCGGAGAGGCGCAGGATAATGCGATCATGGTGGAGGTGACCACCGTTGATTCACTGCTTGCGTCCCAGGCGCAATCGCTTCAGGATCTTCGTCTGATCTGGATCGACGTCGAAGGGCATGAATTGCAGGTGCTGCAAGGCGCGCTGCGAACCCTGGGCGAAATCAAACCCCCGGTCTATCTGGAATACACCCCCAATCCGGATGCGTCTGAAAACGAAAAGCTGCGGGATATTCTGTTTGAGGCCTATGATCACGTCGTTGATTTTGCGAACGGTCAAACTGTTCTGACCCGGGACAGTTTCAATCACATCCACGCACAGACCGATCTGCTGGCACTGAATCTGAAACCGTAAGCGCGCCTGAACTAGCGGCAGAACGTACCGCTGCGGTACCGCGCCGTATCCAGGTGGAAATGATCGCGGTGATACCTGTCCGAGTTTGGCCCCAGCACGGTTCCGAACGGGCCACAGGCACCGCGCCAGACCTTGATCAGCTGCTTTTGCGAGGGGTTTTTACGCCAACCGTTCAAAACCGTCACAACCTCACCATCGGCCATTGTGAAACCCGAGATGTCGATGGCACGCCCCTTGCCGTGTTCTGAAATCCGGGCACCTTTTTGGCTGTTGCGCGTGCGGCAGGCGTAATGGGCCGCCACCTGCAACTCGACTACCGGACCACGTCTTTTGAAGGTGGGAATGACGGCTTTGTCGACCCATTTGTTGAGCGCGATCGCCGTGCCGCAATCCATCGTCGACGGGCGGCTAAGCGCAACGCCCGAAACTGATGTGATCTGGACCGCATCCTTGATCCCGCAGGCCTTGATCTTGCCCGGCACCTTGCCTACCGCTTTGCCCTGTATTGCGATGTCACCGCATACGGACCCCTTGCGCAGTTTGCGTTTCTTCAGAAAAGCCTGTTGCTCCAACTCTTTGGGGCGCAGGTACGGCATCAGTGACGTGTCCGGCCCCTGCAGCGGCAGATCCGATGGTCGCGCAGCAGCAGCCAAAACCTGAGGCGATTCCGGACGTGTTTGGGGCCGCATCTCTGACAGCGCCGCAACGGTTGCTGCCGCTTTGGAAATCACTGCGCCCCCAGCAAAGGCCGCCGGGCGCGTCAATGGAAACAGCGATTGTTCTGGTGGCGCAGCCGTGGTTGCGGTGGCGATCAACACCGCAGTTCCGACCAGTATGCGCCCCCAGATCTTTGTCATGAATGGGCCTTGCCACGTCCAAAGTCAGGCGCGTCCGTATCCTGACCCGCGTCAATGATACCGCGTCGGATCGCGCGGGTGCGGGTGAAGTAATCGAACAGATGCTCGCCATCCCCGGTGCGGATCGCACGTTGCAGGGCAAAAAGCTCTTCGGTAAAGCGCCCGAGAATTTCCAGCGTCGCGTCCTTGTTGGTCAGAAACACATCGCGCCACATGGTCGGATCAGACGCTGCAATCCGGGTGAAATCCCGGAAACCGGCTGCCGAGTACTTGATCACCTCGCTATCTGTGACCCGCCGCAGATCGTCCGCGACGCCCACCATCGTATAGGCAATCAGGTGCGGCGCATGAGAGGTCACGGCCAGAACCAGATCGTGATGGTCGGCATCCATTTCATCGACATTCGAGCCCATCCCCTCCCACAGGGCACGCAGCCGGGTAACGGCTACAGGGTCAGCGTCTTCCACCGGCACCAATAGGCACCAGCGATTGTCGAACAGTTCCGCAAACCCGGCTTCGGGGCCTGAATGCTCGGTTCCGGCCAATGGGTGGGCGGGAATGAAATGCACGCCATCGGGAACGTGCGGTGACACGGCCTGAATAACGTGGCGCTTGACCGAACCGACATCCGTCACGGTGGCGCCCGGTTTCAGAACCGGCGCGATATCCTGCGCAACAGCTTCCATCGCACCAACGGGAACGCACAGCACCACCAGATCGGCCCCTTCAACGGCCGCGCGCGCCGTGTCGCACACGCGGTCGCACAACCCGATGCGCCGCGCCGTATCACGGGTGGCTTCGGACCGTGCATAGCCCGTGACTTCGCCGGCCAGACCAGCGCGCTTGATGGCCCAAAACATCGAGGAAGCGATCAGACCGAGCCCGATCAGCGCCACCCGGTCATATATCTGGCTCATGCGGCGCCCCCTTTGAACGCGGTGATTGCTGCCACGACACGGCGGCAGGCCTCTTCATCGCCAACGGTGATCCGCAGCGCGTTCGGCAGGTTGTAGCCTGCAACCCGCCGAACAATCAAACCCTGAGTTTTCAGGTAGTCGTCGCAGGCCTCGGCTTCGGCCTGATCAGCAAAGCGCGCCAGGATGAAATTGGTGCAAGACCGGTCTGACGGAACGCCGATCTTCGCCAGCTCACCCGACAGCCAAACGCGCAGGCGGGCGTTCTCGGTCTGGCAAAACGTCATGTAATCGGTGTCCCGCACCGCCGCTTCTGCCGCGGCCAGCGCAGTCTGCGACAGGTTGAAGGGCTGGCGTACCCGGTTGAGCACATCGATGATCGGCTGCTGCGCGTACCCCCAGCCGACACGCAGCCCGCCCAGACCGTAGATCTTGGAAAAGGTCCGCGTCATGATCACATTTTCAAAACGGTCCACCAATGCCGCGCCGCCATCAAACCCATCGACAAACTCGGCGTAGGCGCCATCAACCACCATCAGGCAGCTTTCGGGCAGGTTTTCCGCCAATCTCGTCAGTTCGGCCTCGGAAATCATGGTCGAAGTCGGATTGCCTGGATTGGTGACAAAAACGATCCGTGTGCGTTCGGTGACCCCCGCCAGAATGGCGTCCACATCGACCGTGCGATCCGTTTCGGCCACCATGACCGGGTCCGCGCCGACCATACGGGCGATGATCGGGTACATGGAAAATCCATGCTCGGTATGGATCACCTCATCGCCCGGTCCCGCATAGGCCTGCGCCACGAACTGAAGAACTTCGTCGCTGCCGACGCCACAGATGATCCGCGCCGCATCCAGCCCGTTCCGCTCGCCGATTGCACTGCGCAGACTGGCATGATCCGTGCTGGGATAGCGATGCAGCATGGCAGCAGTTTCCCGAACGGCCTCAATCGCCTTTGGGCCCGGACCAAAGGGGTTTTCGTTGGAACTCAGCTTGATGACATCCGCCACGCCTTTGATATGCGACTGGCCGCCCTGATACAGCGCGATGTCCATGATGCCGGGTTGCGGGGTAATCTTGGTCATGAGGGGCTCCGTTATCCGAGCCCCTCATACCCGTCTCAACGGATTGAGAAAAGCGGCAATTCCCTTATGCCGCCCGGAAGCGGGCCGTTGCCGGATCAGCGTCGTAGAATGGCGCGAATTCTTCGGTCCGGTGCGACAGGTCATTAACACTGTCGATGATGAACTGAACCGTCTCTTCGGTCATCAGGTACGAGAAGTTCAGCCGCACCCAGCCGGGTTTCTTCATCTCTTTCCCTGCGGACAATTCGGCATGCAAAACCTCGGATGTTGCACGGTCTATACCCAGCAGTCGGTGCGCATAAGGTCCGGCGCAGGCACATCCGCCCCGAGCCTGAATGCCAAACACATCGCTCAGCATGCGGGTAAACAACTGCTGGTGCACGGGCTGGCCGGAATTGTCGCGTACGAGAAACGAAAAGATGGGCAGGCGGTGCGGGTTGTCCACGCCCAGCAATGTCAGGTTTGGATTGCCACGCCAGCCGTCCAGCGCGATTTGATTGTAAAGCGCCTCGCGCTTTGCGATCTCATCGGCGCCGACGACATCCTTGACGATAAAGGCCAGCGCGGCGCGGATATCTCCGATGACGTTTGGCGTTCCGGCCTCTTCCCGGGTGGCAAGATCTTCGCTGTAATCATGGCGCCAGGGCGACACGAAACTGACCGTTCCGCCACCGGGCCAGCTGGGGCAGGTGCGCTGAACCGCATGACTGTTCACGATCAAAACGCCCGACGCCCCCGGCCCGCCCGGAAATTTGTGTGGTGACACGACTATCGCATCCTTGCGCGCGTCCGCCGGCCCCATATCCATCGGCAGATAAGGTCCGCCACCGGCATAGTCCCAGACCGACACAGCACCATGCTCCTTCAGCAACCGTGTGACCGGATCGGGATCGGTGATGATGCCCGTCACGTTTGATGCCGCCGAAAACGAACCAATCAACAGATCCGCATCCTGGTTTGCGACCAGCGCCTCTTTCAGTGCATCCAGATCAAGGCCACCCTCCGGGCCTTCGGGAATTTCGATCACCCGCGCCTTGCTTTCCCGCCATGGCAGAATATTCGAATGATGTTCATACGGCCCGATCAGGACAACCGGCTGGTCAGCTTGCTCTATCCCCAGCAAACTGACCAGCCGGTTGAGACCCGCAGTGGCGCCCGACCCGGCAAAAATCACCGCGTCTTCTCCCCTTGCGCCTACAATGCGGGCGATCTCTGCGCGTGCTTCGCGGCGCAAACGTGTCATATAGGATCCGCAAAAAGAGGCCTCAGTATGGCTGTTGGCATAGAACGGCAACACATGCCCGGCCACATAGTTTTCGACCTGTCGCAACGCACGGCCGGAGGCCACGTAATCCGCATAGACAAGCGGTACGTCCCGATGCAGACCAGGGATCAAAACGTTCTCTCCGATCAGCCCTTTACGCAGGGATGAATCTTGAGCGGCGGTCTGAAGGTTTGCTCGAAATTCGGACAAGGTCATTGCATCTGCTCCATTCCTTTGGAAGCAATGTGATTGAACCTTGTTCTAAAAACTTCACCTAATTTTGCTTCATTTTCCGTTATTTTGTGTCATATGATCAGGAATGGCCTCGAAATTAGATCAAATAGACACACGCATTCTGAAAGAGCTGCAACGGGATGCTTCGTTGTCGCAACGCGAGTTGGCCGACCGGGTCGGCCTGTCGCAGAATGCGTGCTGGCGCCGCCTCAAGGCGTTGACCGACGATGGCGTGCTGCAAGGCTCCAGTGCCCGGATCGCGCGTGAAAAGCTGGGGCTCAGCCTAGTTGTCTTTGTCATGCTGCGCACCCGGCACCATTCAACGGAATGGCTGCAGGCTTTTCGCAGCCACGTCCTGACCATCCCTGAAGTGGTGGATTTCCACCGGATCGGCGGCGACTATGACTATCAACTCAAAGTGGTGACCCAGGACATGGCATCTTACGACAAGGTCTACCAGCGCCTGATCGAAAAGGTGGAACTGGACAGCGTGACTTCGTATTTCGCCATGGAAGCGATTGCCGAGGGGCGTCCGCTACCGCTCTGATCCGCACTTCATCTGGCCAGAAATATCCCGGGGGAAGCGCGGCCTGCCGCGATGGGGGCAGAGCTCCCAACAAAAAAAGGCCGCGCAGAACAGCGCGACCTTTGAAACTTGGGATCGGCGAAGATCAGTTCTTCGCGTAGAATTCGACGACCAGGTTCGGCTCCATGACGACCGGGTAAGGCACATCGCTCAGGCCCGGTGCGCGCACGAAGGTCGCGGTCATTTTCGAATGGTCGGCGTCGATGTAGTCAGGCACATCACGCTCGGCCAGAGCAGCGGCTTCCAGAACAACGGCCAGTTGCTTGGACTTGTCACGCACTTCGATCACGTCGCCTTCCTTGACACGGTAGGACGGGATGTTGACGCGCTGGCCGTTCACCTTGACGTGGCCGTGGTTCACGAACTGACGTGCAGCAAACACGGTCGCCACGAACTTGGCGCGATAGACAACAGCGTCCAGGCGACGCTCCAGCAGACCGATCAGGTTTTCACCGGTATCGCCTTTGACACGCTCGGCTTCGGCGTAGATGCGGCGGAACTGCTTCTCGGTCAGGTCGCCATAATAGCCTTTCAGCTTCTGCTTGGCACGCAGCTGCAGACCGAAGTCCGACAGTTTGCCCTTGCGGCGCTGGCCGTGCTGGCCGGGGCCGTATTCGCGACGGTTGACCGGGGATTTCGGACGACCCCAGATGTTTTCGCCCATCCGGCGGTCGATTTTGTACTTGGCAGACGTGCGTTTGGTCACGACTGATCTCCTTCGTTCAGGTCGAGGCCCATTCGGGCCACTATGAAGGGCGTTGTCCTCTTGAGGTTTCCCCCATGACAGGCATCCCCTTGCGGGGGCCACCAACACCAATGAAGCCGCGCTTATATCCGTGAATTTCGGAGAGTCAACAGGTCTCGGGGCTTTGATTTTTCAACCCGCAGGGAAACAGCCGGCCTGTTGCACCAATAATGGGGAAGTTACAGAAGGCCGTTCCGTGCCGGAAATGCGATCACTGTGCTGTTGCTGTGATCGATGGCGTCCAGTGGCAGGCCGATTTCCCGGATGTCGCTGACCCAGTAATCCTGATCCCGCTCGGGGAAATCCTGTTCAAAAACCAGCGTCGGCGCGTCTTCACCTTCGGGGACAATCAACTCCGCTCGATATTGCCGTGCACCGTTGGTCAGAACAACAGTGCCGAACGCATCACCGGGTATCTCCGAAGAGGAATATACGCTTTCAGCAACAACTCTGCTGCCGACGCTTTCTGCCCTGCCCAGCATCATCTCGGCAGCCACGTCCAGCCGACGTGCCACGCCGCGCCAGGACCATGCCGCACCTACCGTCAACGATTCCAGAGGCGCAGCCTCAAGCCCGTCGATTTCAGTTTGTGTCCACAAGATAGCTTTGCGACCGTTTTGTCCGGTTCTCATTTGCCCGCCCGACCTTTCAACAAACTACACGTTACCGATGCGTATTTATCTATTAAGAATTGGTCGGAAAAAAGACCGAATTGCAGCATTCACAGGAATGTTGTGCTTTTGCCATTTCAAATCGATACTCCCGGGCTTTTCACTGAGTTTTAGTACACGGACCATCGACATCTAAGAACGCGTTCACCCCCCCACTTTGGCCGTCTCATCCGCGCGATTGTGACCAGAAAGTCGCAGAAAGCAGCAATGAACCAATTCACTTTGAGGTTGCTAGAAAATGCAGGTACTCAGCTTGGAGAATACCGGTCGGAATCGACCTCCCAAGAGTGAATAAGTTTGTAAAATGAAAAAGTTATTGTTTGGTGCATTGCTTGTTGTGAGTGCTTGTGCCGCCAATCCCGGACCGTCCATCCCCGTAAAGCCCGGCCACGATCTTGCCTTTGCCCGCAGGGCAGTTCAGAGCTGCTCGGCCAATGCCGAGGCCGGCGGCACCAGCGCCGTTGTCGGTGGCTATGCAACCGGTGTCATTCTGGTCGGCGTGGTTCTGGGCCCGGCGATTGTCGGGATGAATCAGGACACCATTTATGAAAACGGCAAGATCGACGGCGTCGACCGCTGCCTGGCCAAGCACGGCTTTGAACGCCGTGACCTGACGGATGGTGAAGTCTTCTGGCTGGGCGACAGTTACGGGACGGAACGCGAGAACCGGTTAAGTCACCTTATCGGCGGCGGCACCGTTGAAAGCTACAAACCGACTTTGAATTGATGCGTGCACTTGCCTGACGGCATCCGTGGCGGGGAACGTCGCCGCCTCGGCATGCGCGTGGCAAGTCCCCGGAAGTACGGCTATCAAGCCCGATCGGCACAGGATACCTGACCGGATTACAAAAGTTGTCATTGCGAAATCATTGCCCGCGAGACGGTTGGTCTCTTAGCTTTTGGACAGGGTTTCAGACCCAACAATTTCAAGCAGGAGATTACAATGAAAACTGGAATGATACTTGGAATTATCGGCGGTGTTATCGCCTTATTGGTCGGTGCGGTGGGCTACAGCGCCTCATCCGCCCTCGGCTCGTTGTCCAGCGGCATCGGGTATGAGCAGGGCGCGTCATCCGCGCAGTTCTACAGCATCATGTCGCTGGTGTTGCCGGTCGCCGGCCTTCTGGGCGGAGGCATCGCCGGCAGGAACGCGCAGGTTGGAGCTGGCCTGATGGGCCTGTCCGCTGTCGGAATTTTATGGGCCTTCGGCCTGAGCTTTTTGTCAATTGTTCCCGCCGTCCTTCTTGGGCTCGGCGCTTTTCTGGTGCTTTCAGAAGGCGAAAGCAGTTCGCACGAAAATAGCTGAGACACCTACCAAAACAGGCCTGCCCAAATGGGCAAGCCTGACCGGATCATCCGTGCTTTTGCTGTTACCCGGAATTCGCAAAAGCGAACGCCCGGAGCTCACCCCCCAAGAAAACTCAGTTGCCTCCAGCCTTCCAGCGGGCCCAGATTTCCGGCTCTCCGTTGAATGTGTTGATATCAACCTTGCCCTGGACCCCCGGGACCAGCCCGGTGCCGGTGTATTGCCAGAAACGCCAGATCGTATTCGGATAGACATCTCGCGGGTGCCCGGCAACCGAACGCAACCAGAACTCGGTTTTGGGCAGGCGACTGATATTGGTGTCCTGATAGAAATCCACGGTGGTGTAGACGATCGGTCTGCGCCCGTAGTGACGCTCGAGAATATTCAGGAATTTCTCGGCCTCGGCCCGCACTGTTTTGCCATCGGGCCGCAAAGTGCAGGTCTTGGAATGTGGCGTCCATTCCATGTCGAGAACATGGGGCAGATCGGCGCCCTTGGGCACGTTGCGGATAAACCAGCGGGCCTGTTCGGCAGCAGGACGGCAAAAGTAATAATAGTGATACGCGCCCCACGGCACACCCGCTGCCTGCGCGCCCTGCCTGTGTTCGTTGAAGCGCGGGTCTGCGAAATCGCCCCCTTCAGTGGCCTTGATGAACACAAAGCTGACCCCGGCAGAGCGGGCAGTGCGCCAATCGATCGAGTCCTGCCAGCGCGACACGTCCAGCCCATGGACCGGGTAGCTTCCGGGTTGCCGCCCCTCCCACTCATGAGGGTCCGCATCGCCAAAGCGAGGGTGAATAACCAATGGCGGTTCCGGGTCCGTTACCTCGAAGTGCTCGACCACCTGTGGTGGCGGAGGACGCCGCCCGCATGATACAAGTGTCAGCCCGATGAGTGCCAGTAAGACCACTAAGCGCATTATTCTAACCTGCCTGAAATATCTGCTCGTATTGTTGGGTTCAGAATGACAAATCTGCGTGATAAGACAACGCTACAATTGCGTGACGGCGGAAACTTACCGCTTGCACACCGGGCACCTTCAGAAATTGACAATTCATGCTTGATCCCGGGCACCAAAACGCCTAAAGCAGCGCAATCCGGTGCCGCGTCATGCGACTCCGGTGTTTTGGTTTGTTTCGCAGCGTGACGTCCCGCTTTCTTCGGCCCGGACGCGATGCGGCAAACCAGACCAAAGGAACATTCGATCTGACCTCTGGCGGGCTGTACGCAGGACCCGGTGAAGACCAAGAGCTCTCAGGCCGTGCCCAAACTTCGTGGACCAACCACGAGCAGATAGGAGTACCTGCGATGGACCTGATCGCACAGCTTGAGGCGGAACAGATCGCCGCCCTGGGGAAAGACATCCCCGATTTCAAAGCCGGAGACACCATCCGTGTCGGCTTTAAAGTGACCGAAGGGTCGCGTACCCGTGTGCAGAACTACGAAGGCGTCTGCATCGCGCGCAAAGGTGGCAGCGGCATCGCCGGTTCGTTCACCGTTCGCAAGATTTCGTTTGGCGAAGGCGTGGAGCGTGTGTTCCCGCTGCATTCGACCAACATTGACAGCATCACCGTTGTCCGCCGTGGCCGCGTCCGTCGCGCCAAACTGTACTATCTGCGCTCGCGCCGTGGTAAGTCCGCGCGTATCGCAGAAGTCACCAACTACAAGCCCAAGGCTGGCGCCGAGGCGTAAGGAGCGGAAAGATGAAAAAAGACATCCATCCCGATTATCACGTCATCAACGTCAAAATGACCGATGGCACCGTGGTTCAGATGAAATCCACCTGGGGCGCCGAAGGCGACCAGCTGGCTCTGGAAATCGACCCCTCCTCGCACCCCGCGTGGACCGGTGGCTCGTCGCGCCTGATGGACGCCGGCGGCCGCGTGTCGAAGTTCAAGAAAAAATACGAAGGTCTGGGCTTCTAAGCCTGACCGGTTCCGAATGCAGAAGGCCGCCCATTGGGCGGCCTTTTTTTGTGGAGCGCGTTGGGCTTTATCCGAACAGGTAAAAGCACAGCTTGTTGCCGTCCGGGTCCCGCACATATGCGCCGTAGAAGCGGTCAGGCACACGCTGACCCGGCTCGCCGTCGTCCGTCGCGCCAAGGCTGATGGCCCTGTCATACATGGTGGTGACCGCATCTTTGGATTCGGCGGCAAAGGCCAGCATGTTGCCATTTCCTGACGCGCAGGTTTCGCCGTCATAGGGTTCGCAAACCGCCAGCATGGGTGCAGTCGGATCGTTGCCGATGAACGCAATCCGACCGGCATCGATCAGAACCTTCGCGCCTTTGTCCGCGAAAAGCGCAGTATAGAACTCCTTGGCCTTGTCCATGTTGGAAACACCAATGGTAACATATCCGATCATTCAGGATGTCCTTTGCTGATTGCTTAGCTGTTTGCGACGCACTGTCCGTCAGGTGCCACAGGTATACAAGTCACGAAACCGGCATCGACTGACCTTGAAAGCCCACTGGGAAAGTGCAGGTCACGGCCTTCGCAACCACGCGCTGTTTTTGCCTGTCTGGCCCATCGTTTCTTTGGCAAATCTGAGAAACGGTGCAAGCCGCCCGTCTTGTTGCACGGCGTAACCCGCCCGGGCCGCGCTGTTTTCCGGTTTCCTCGCCAATAATAGGCCAATACACCGCTTGAGGTTCTTTCCTTCCCACTAAACACAACATATAGTGGCCACAAACAACGTGTGGGCAAACACGGCGGGACTTGGGAATACAAGCATGGCACATATCATTGTGGTCGGGAACGAAAAGGGCGGCGCAGGCAAATCGACCGTTTCGATGCATGTGGCGACGGCGCTGGCGCGGCTGGGGCACAAGGTCAGCACACTGGATCTGGACCTGCGGCAGCGCAGCCTTGGGCGTTACTTCGAAAACCGCCTGAACTTTCTCAGAAGTTCGGACCTGAGCCTGCCCAGCCCGCGTCATCACGACCTGCCCGAAATCGATGCGGCCACGCTGAAGCCGGGCGAGAATATCTATGACCACCGCCTGTCCGCCGCCGTTGCTGAACTGGAAAGCGACAGCGATTTCATCCTGATCGACTGCCCCGGCTCGCACACGCGCCTCAGCCAGGTGGCGCATTCGTTGGCCGACACGTTGATCACGCCGCTGAACGACAGCTTCATCGACTTCGACTTGTTGGCGAGGATCGACTCGAAGGGTGAAAAGATCCTCGGGCCGTCGGTCTATTCGGAAATGGTATGGAACGCGCGTCAGCTGCGGGCGCAGGCCGGGCTGAAACCCATCGACTGGGTTGTGGTCCGCAACCGGGTCGGCACACAGCGCATGGTCAACAAGGAAAAGATGCAGCGCGCGATCGAGATGCTGTCTCAGCGGATCGGTTTCCGGGTTGCATCCGGCTTTTCCGAACGGGTGATTTTCCGCGAGCTGTTTCCGCGCGGTCTGACCCTTCTGGACCTCAAGGATATCGGTGTCAAACAGCTGAACATCTCGAACATAGCCGCGCGACAAGAGCTGCGCGACATGATGAAGGAACTGAACCTGCCGGGGGTCGAGATCGACTTCTGACGGGGCACATCTTCACCGCTGCCTTGAACATCCTGATCATTTTGCCAGGGCGATCGCCTTGTTGACCTCGATGCCACGATTGATGGCAAGGTAGGTCGGAAAGGGCGATCGGCCTGAGACATCGATGTCGCGCCTAAGCCAGTCATGCGTTTCCAAAAGATAGAGCGACTTCGACAGCGCGCGGTCGGTGATCGTGGACAGATCTGATTTTATGACAGAAAAGCGCTGGGGTTTTTGCGTCACGGCCAGAATCGGCACGGTCCAGCTTCGCCTCAGAAGGGCAAAGTCGTCTTCGTCGGGCACGGCCTTAACAATTCTGCTTGCAACCTCGGCCATTTCTCTACCGTTCTGCGTCAGCCGGAATTCGGGTCGCAGTGGATGACCGTGGCCGGGGTTTTTCTCAAGAAGCCCTAACTCGATCAGGTGCCCAAGGCTTTGGGTAAACGAACTGCGGCCTGCCCCCGTCGCCGCAATCAGCGGTGCCTGCCGCCCCGGAACGCCCGCGTGCAGCTTTGCCAGAATGCTCAGCGACCATGCCCGCGACGTAAGCTTGACAAGTGACTTTGTGTCCATAAAGTATAGTTACTTTATTATTAGATAGTAGGAAAGACCGATGCTGCCAGTTTCTTTGGAAAACACGATCACGCTTGCGATCTCAGTCCGCGACCGTCACGCCAGCGCCAAATGGTACAGCGACATGCTTGGGTTTGAGCTGATCCATCACATTGACGAGGCCGGCTGGAGCGAAATGCAGACAAAGACCGACGGCGTAACCTTGGGACTGGGCGAGCAGACCGAACCCGCGCCCGGTAACACCGTCCCTGTATTTGGAGTAAGCGACATCAAAACGGCAAGGGGCGCGCTGGAAACGGCCGGGGTCAAATTCGACGGCGACACAGAAACCATCGAGGGGATGGTCAGCACCGCCACATTCTACGACTTGGACGGCAACGCCATGATGTTGGCGCAGGACCTGACCGGACAAGGATGACATCTTACGACCGGCGCAATCCCACGGGCCGCCGTTATTCGGCGGCCCTGTAGACAGTAAACAGCTCTTTCGGCTCGGTCACACCGCGCAACATGTAGCGGCCCAACGATACAAGCTCGTGACTGCAAGGCTCGGCGGCCCGGGCGACGTCGTCTGATATCAGGATTCGCTGCCCCAGAGACCGGTGCATGCCGGAGATGCGGGCGGCCTGATTGACAGCGGGTCCGATCACGGTGAAATCCAGCCGGTTTTCCGCTCCGATATTGCCATAGAGGATCTCACCTGCGTGCAGCGCCAGGGTGTAACCAACAACGCGCAGACCCTCTGCCTGCCGCTGCGCGTTCCTTGCGGCCATTCGATCCTGCAACAGCGCCACGGCAGCAAGCGCGGCGCGGGCGTCTTCGTCGATTTCCCCGACATCGAACATGGCCATCAGCCCGTCGCCCATGAATTTCAGGATATTGCCACCGCATTCGTGCACGACCGCCACCACAACCGCCAGATAGTCATTCAGCATTTCGATGATTTCCGGGCCGGGCAATTGCTCGGACAGGCTGGTGAAATCTTCAAGATCGAAGTTCCAGATCACGGCGTCGATCTGCTGTAGCGAACCGCGGCGAATTTCCCCTGACAGCACCCGGCGACCCGCGTCCCGGCCCAGATAGACGCGCATCAGATCCCTGGCCATCCGGCTATTGGACGCCGATTTGAGCGCAAGTCCCAGATGGGGCAAGACGGAATTAATCAGGTTCAGATCATGATCGCGGAACCCCTCGGGCGCGTCGCTGGTCCAGGACATCAGCACTCCGTCGACCGAAGTGTCCGGTTCTTTCAGGGCCTCGCGCATGGGACGCTCGAAAGACACGCCTGTTGCGTAATAGTCCGTGGCACCCTGCTCGCGCAGTTCATTGAGCAAAGGAAAACGGCTGGGCGTGTTCTGATCGACCAGCCGTTCACGCAGGTCCTGCATGTCCTCTGTCATCAACGCATAAAGCGGGCTTTGCTGCCATTGCGGGCTGGGTTCTTCGGAATACTCGAACTTCTGATAGTCTCCGCCATGCCCGTGATACCAGCTGTATCCTGTGCCGCCATACACCGGGTGCAGGGCGGATTGCGCCGCGTGAAATCGCATGAGGGGCACACCCAGATCAACCAGTCGCGCGCAGTACCCGTCCAGCAACTCTTCTTTTCCGGCCCCTTCCAGCCCCCGGTCGACCAGCCATTCGATCAGAGAGTCCGCTTTTGCCGTTTCGGTGTCGGGGGCCGTCATATTCAAGTCCTGTATCAAGTCTCTTGATCATCTGGGGTAAGGGACGGCAAATTACCAGTGCTCAAACCATTCCCGCCAGCTTCCGAAGCATTTGCCGCAACAGGATAACCTCGTCATCGGAAAACGCATTGGCAAGCTTTGCGTCATATTGCTCGGCAATGTCGCGCAGTTCGCGATATACGCGCGTGCCGGCGTCCGTCAGCCTGAGATGCTCGACCCGGCGGTCCGTGTCGCTTTGGGTGCGCGCCAGGTAACGGCGCTTTTCCAGCCGCTGAACCGCCCGGCTGATCTTGGTCTTGTGCACCTTGGCCCTTTGGCCGATCTCCTTAGCGGTCATTTCCCCGAAGTTGCCAAGATGGAACAGCACGCGCCATTCGGTGCGCAGCATGCCGTGCCGCCCTTTGTAAATGCGCTGGAACTCAAGCGAAACCTCTTCCGCAGCCATGTTCAGAAGAAACGGCAGGAATTCCTGCAGATCAAAGTCATCTTTTTTGTGTGAATCGGGCTTTGCCATACTTGTTAGTTACAAAATCAACTATTACCCGACAAGCAGCAAATGGAGGAACACAGGATGAACCGTCCGACTGATCCACACAAACTGACCCAGGCCAGCACTCCGGTCGGGACCCACGCGGGCTACATGCCCGGCTTTGGCAACGACTTCGAAACCGAGGCTTTGCCGGGTGCGCTGCCGCAGGGCATGAACAGCCCACAGAAATGCAACTATGGCCTTTATGGCGAACAGTTAAGCGGCACAGCTTTTACCGCCAACCCGCCCGAGCGGACCTGGTGTTATCGCATCCGCCCTTCGGTCAAGCATTCACACCGTTATGAAAAGATCGACCTGCCGCACTGGAAATCTGCACCCTGTGTTGATCCGGATGTGATCAGCCTGGGTCAGTATCGCTGGGACGCGGTCCCGCATTCTCAGGAGAACCTGACCTGGCTGACCGGAATGCGCACCATGACGACAGCAGGCGACGTAAACACGCAAGTCGGAATGGCGAGCCATATCTATCTGGTCACCGAGTCCATGGTGGATGACTATTTCTATTCCGCCGATTCCGAATTGCTGGTCGTGCCGCAGGAAGGCCGCCTGCGCTTTGCGACCGAGTTGGGCATCATTGACCTGGAGCCGAAAGAGATCGCCATCCTGCCGCGTGGTCTGGTTTATCGGGTCGAAGTGCTGGAAGGCCCGGCGCGCGGCTTTGTCTGCGAAAATTACGGGCAGAAGTTTGAACTTCCAGGCCGTGGCCCCATTGGCGCGAATTGCATGGCCAATCCCCGCGATTTCAAGGCACCTGTCGCCGCTTTTGAAGATCGCGAAACCGCGTCGACCGTGACCATCAAATGGTGCGGACAATTCCACACGACAAAGATCGGGCACAGCCCGCTGGACGTCGTGGCCTGGCATGGAAACTACGCGCCCTACAAATACGATCTGCGCAATTACTGCCCGGTCGGCGCAATCCTGTTCGACCATCCCGATCCGTCGATCTTTACCGTCCTGACCGCTCCGTCCGGGCAACCCGGCACGGCCAATATCGACTTTGTTCTGTTCCGCGAACGCTGGATGGTGATGGAGGATACGTTCCGCCCGCCCTGGTATCACAAGAACATCATGTCCGAACTGATGGGCAATATCTACGGTCAGTACGACGCCAAACCGCAGGGCTTTGTTCCGGGCGGCATGAGCTTGCACAACATGATGCTACCACACGGACCCGACAAGGATGCCTTTGAAAAAGCGTCGAATTCCAACCTGGGTCCGGACAAGCTGGACAAGACCATGTCCTTCATGTTCGAAACGCGGTTCCCGCAGCATCTGACGCCCTTCGCAGCCAACGAGGCGCCCTTGCAGGATGACTACATCGATTGCTGGACTTCGCTTGAGAAAAAGTTCGATGGAACGCCTGGAAAGAAGTAGTCAGCCATGAGCCTGGACATCTGGATCACCTATGTCGGAACCGTCCTGCTGTTGATGAGCACTCCGGGGCCGAGCCAGTTGCTGATGCTGTCAAACTCGGCGGCCAACGGCTTTTCCCGGGGTCTGTTCACGACAGCAGGGGATCTGACGGCAAATCTGCTGCAAATGCTGGCGGCGGGTCTTGGGCTGGCGACGCTGATTGCCACATCGGGCATGGCACTGACCGTGATCAAATGGCTCGGCGTGGCGTATCTGGTCTTTCTTGGCGCACGATCCATCCTGCGGGCTGAACGCAAGACGCTTCAGAAAGCCGTCAGAACAAGCCGGAAATCACTTTGGGCGCAAGGGTTTACCACGTCTGCGGCAAACCCGAAGGCCGTGGTGTTCTTTGCCGCCCTTTTCCCGTTGTTCATCGACGGCGCCTACCCGTTCTGGCCGCAGTTTGCCGTTTTGTCGGCGACCTATCTGGTCATGGACGGCCTGTTCCTTTCGGCCTATGGCGGCAGCGCAAGCTGGCTGGCCAGACGGCTCAGGGGACAGGCGCGGCTTTGGCTTGACCGGGCGAGCGGCATTTTCATGATATTGGCGGCAATACTGCTTGGGTTGAAGTCCCTCCGCCCGACAGCATAACGGCGGAATCACGCTACAAGACACAAAAAAGGACAGACCATGCCTTTGAAAAAATCCTGGGTGGCTTCGGCCAATGACGCGACGCACCCGTTTCCGCTGAACAACCTGCCCTATGGGGTCTTTTCGACCGAGGGTGAAGAACCCCGGTGCGGCGTCGCCATCGGAGACATGATCCTGGACGTCACCTCTGCCGAGGCCGAAGGCCTGATCAACCTGGGTGACGAGCCGCTTTTCGATTTGCCCTTTTGGAACCCGCTGATGGAGGAAGGCCCGGCCGTCTGGGGCGCATTGCGCGATCGGCTGACCGCCCTGCTGGCCGACGGGTCGGACGAACAGGCAAAGGTCCAGCCACTGTTGGTGCGACAGGATGAGGCCGAGTTGCACATGCCCTTTGCGGTCAGCGAATACACCGATTTCTACGCGGGCCGGAATCACGCCTTCAACGTCGGGACAATGTTCCGTGGCCCCGAAAATGCGTTGCCGCCGAACTGGCTGCATATCCCGATCGGTTATAACGGGCGCGCCTCATCCGTGGTGGTTTCGGGCACCGATATTCGCCGCCCTTGGGGGCAGCTCAAATCGCCCGATCAGGATCTGCCGACATTTTTGCCCAGCCGCCGGTTCGATATCGAGCTTGAAATGGGGGCAATTGTCGGCACTCCGTCCGATGGTCCGATCTCGGTTCAGACGGCAGATGACCACATTTTCGGCTATGTCCTGCTGAATGACTGGTCCGCGCGCGATATTCAGGCATGGGAATACCAGCCGCTGGGCCCGTTTCAGGCCAAGGCCACCGCGACTTCGATCAGCCCGTGGATCGTCACCAAGGCAGCGCTTGAACCCTTCCGGTGTGACACACCGGAGCGTGAGTTCGAATTGTTGGATCACCTCAAGGATTGCGGCCCGATGCTCTATGACATCGAGCTGGAGGTCACGATGGCGCCCGAAGGCAAGGCAGCCACCACCATCGCGCGAACGAACTACAACGAGATGTACTATTCCGCTGCGCAACAGTTGGCCCATCACTCCACATCGGGTTGTCCGATGAATGCAGGTGATCTGCTTGGGTCAGGGACGATTTCGGGCGAGACAAAAGCCGAACGTGGATCCTTGCTGGAACTCAGCTGGGGTGGGAAGGAACCACTTACGCTGGACGGCGGAGAGACACGCAGTTTCATCGAGGACGGTGACACACTGACTCTGAAAGGTGCGGCCAAAGGGGATGGGTATGTCATCGGGTTCGGTGATTGCGTCGGAACCGTTCTGCCGGCACTGTCTGACCCCTATAAGTCCTGAGTTTTTTTGGAGACTTCCGCCGGTCCTGCAGGCAGGCATCGGCGGGGGTCTCCATTGCAAGACTGTGGTGCGTTTGTAGTCATCATGTCTTCCGCGTCATCATTGCCCGCCTCCCAGATCAAGGCCCTGAATGAAGGCACTGATCTCATCAGTCATGTCCTGAAACCGTGACCGTTCGCTGACATAAAGATAGACCTGCCTTTTGTCTGCAAGGTCCGAAATGGGCCGGAAGGCCGTCGCCTCGGGGATGAACTGGGCAACGGTTTGCGGAAGAACCGTCACCCATCTGCCTGTGCGCACCATCGTTACAAGCGAGTGTGTGTTGTGGATGGTGACATCCGCACTTTCGATGGCCTGCACAAATCGCGGCGAGCGGATCAGGCCGCACAATGCGTTCCGGATAAACGGAGCCGATGCGACATCATCAATTGTCGGTGCGGCTTCAGCTTTGATCAACGGATGGTCCGACGCGCAAACCAATCCGAACAGGTCTTCAAACAGGGCAATCGCCCGGAACCCGTTCAGTGCGTGGTGGCCCGAGGCAATTCCGATATCAGCCTTGCCTTCGACCAGCGCGTCGAGCACCTGCTGCGTATCCGTATCGCGCAGCTCGATTTTGAGGCCGGGAAACCGCTGCGTCATATGCGCCAGCGCCGCTGGGAAAACCAGCGCCGCAACCGACGGGACCGAAACGATCCGCAACAGGCCGTGTTCGGCATCCGCTGCCGCCTCAATGTTCTGCACGGTTTGATCGAATTGACGAACCTGTTTCAGTGCAAGCTCGAACACCTGCTGCCCCAAAGGTGAAAGACGGTTCTTGCGCTCGCCCTCGAACAGTTTTTTGCCGAGGTGTTCCTCAAATTGCTTCAATGTCATCGACACGGCGGATTGCGTCCGCCCAAGCCTGTCGGCGGCTTCATTCAGCTGACCGGTTTGGGCAACGGTGCAAAAACACCGCAAAGTTTCGATCTTGACTGCCACGGTTCAAGATTCCTGAATTTTTCTTCACTTATTTGAGTTTGACTGATGTTGCTGCAAAAAGCCATCCTATCAGAAATCCTGTTTTTCGACTCTGGGGCGCATTGTGACCAAACTGAACCTGATCGCCGGCGAATGGCTGGCGGGAGAAAGCGAAATTGAAAACCGCAACCCTTCGGACCTGAGCGATCTGGTCGGCATGTTCGCGCAGGCCAGCCCGGACCAGCTGGACGCGACGCTGGATCATGCGCGCGTTGCGCAGGCCGAATGGGAGGCCTATCTGCCCGAGCGCAAGCAAGCCGTTCTGATGAATATCGGGAATGAGCTGATGTCGCGCGCCGAAGAGTTGGGCACGCTGCTGTCACGAGAGGAAGGCAAACCGCTGGCCGAGGGCAAGGGCGAGGTCTATCGCGCAGGCCAGTTCTTTACTTATTACGCCGCAGAATGCCTGCGTCAGATCGGTGAAAATGCAGACAGTGTCCGGCCGGGTGTCGAGATTGACGTACGCCGCGAAGCTGTTGGTGTTGTGGCGATCATCAGCCCATGGAATTTCCCAACCGCGACCGCTTCTTGGAAGATTGCCCCGGCGCTGTGTTATGGCAACGCGGTTGTCTGGAAACCCGCGAACATCACCCCGGCGTCGGCTGTGGCCCTGACCGAAATCATCGAACGACAGGACATCCCCAAGGGTTTGTTCAGCCTTGTCATGGGCTCAGGCCGATCCATTGGCCAACGGCTGGTGGAAAGCTCAAAGGTCAACGCGATCTCTTTCACCGGTTCGGTTCCGGTCGGAAAGGGCATCGCTGCCGCCGCCATCCAGAACCTGACCAAGGTGCAGATGGAGATGGGGTCCAAGAACGCTCTGGCGGTGATGGATGACGCTGATCTGGATCTGGCCGTCACACTGGCGCTTGGCGGCGCTTTTGGCGGCACTGGCCAGAAATGCACTGCGTCTTCGCGTCTGGTCGTTCATGCCGGTGTGCATGATGCGTTTGTCGAAAAGCTCGTGGCCGGTGCGAAGGCCATGAAGGTCGGCCATGCCCTGCAGGATGGGGTGCAGATGGGGCCGGTTGTCAGTCAGCAGCAGCTCAAGGAAAACCTGAGCTATGTGGAGCTTGGCAAATCCGAAGGCGCCGAGCTTGCCTGTGGTGGCCAGTTGCTCGACATGCCGCATGACGGGTTCTACATGTCCCCCGGCGTGTTCCTGAACACGACCAACGATTTGCGCATCAACCGTGAGGAAATGTTCGCGCCCCTGACCAGCGTCATCAAAGTTGGCAGCTATGACGAAGCGCTGAGCGTGGTGAACGACACCAATTTTGGCCTGACCTCGGGCATTGTCACCAAGTCGCTGGCCCGCGCCACGCACTTCCGCCGCAATGCACGTACCGGTGTTGTCACGGTCAACCTGCCCACCGCCGGAACCGACTATCACGTGCCTTTTGGCGGGCGCGGCGACAGCTCGTATGGCCCGCGTGAACAGGGCAAGGCGGCGGCCGAATTCTACACCACCGTCAAAACAGCCTATATCAGCGCGGGTCCCGTCTGATGCGGATTGACGGGCTGCAATACGCCAACTGGTCGGAAAAGATTTTTCGCCAACTGCGCGAAGGTGGCGTGGACGCGATCCACGTCACCATCTCGTATCACGAGAATTTTCGCGAAACGGTTCTGAACTTTGAAAAGTGGAACCGCTGGTTCGAGCAGTATCCGGATCTGATCATGAAAGGCCGTTGGGCCAGCGACATCGACACAGCCCGCGATACCGGCCGGACGGCAGTGTTCTTCGGATTTCAGAACCCCAGCCCCATCGAGGACGATATCGGGCTGGTGGAAATCCTGCATGACCTTGGTGCGCGGTTCATGCAACTGACGTACAACAACCAGTCCCTTCTGGCGACCGGCTGTTACGAGGCCGAAGACACCGGCATTACCCGCATGGGCAAACAGGTCATCAAAGAGATGAACCGCGTAGGCCTTGTGGTCGACATGAGCCATTCGGCAGACCGGTCGACCATCGAGGCCGCCGAACTGTCCGAGCGTCCCATTGCCATCACTCACGCCAATCCGCACGAATGGTCTCCGGCCCTGCGCAACAAGCGCGCGGAGGTTATTCGTGCGGTGACGGAAAATGGTGGGATGCTCGGCTTTTCGGTCTACCCTCATCACCTGAAAGACAAATCCGCCTGCACGATTGAAAGTTTCTGTGAGATGATCGCACGTACTGCCGACACATACGGCGTTCAGCATCTGGGGATCGGCACCGATCTGTGCCAGGATCAGCCCGACAGTGTGGTCGAATGGATGCGTGTAGGGCGCTGGACGAAAGAGATCGATTACGGCGAAGGCTCGGCCAGCAATCCCGGCTTTCCGCCGATGCCGGACTGGTTCCGCGACAATCGCGATTTCGGCAACATCGAGGCCGGATTGCGTACCGTCGGCATGAGCGAAGACGAAATTGCCGGTATCATGGGCGGTAACTGGTATCGGTTCTTTAATGAAAGCTTCGGACCCCAACACGCATGACACCCCCCGCCCCTCATATCGCGCGACGTGATCCTGCGAAGGTGATGCGCCTTTCCCGCCTGGGCTCGCTGCATCAATGTCGCCTCAGCTTCATGCGGCAACTGACGCGGCGCATGGCGGAGGAGGCCTGGGTTTTCTCTCGCCCGGTCTTTGAGATTGATGACAACGGTGTCGGCCATGCGGTTTATACAGCTTGCGGTCCCGAGCGCGCGTATTCTCTGGTCGCGTTTGCCCATGACCTGCCGCCCGAACAACGCTCGGACCGGGTGATTGCCGAGGCGTGGGATGCCACTTTCACACTGTTTGACGGGGTTCCGACGTCCGAGGATATCGCGCGACTGTCAAGGAATGTCCCGCTGCAAGAGGCGGGGCGCGTCAGCGAAAGCGAACTGTCCTTGTCCCGGGCCAACCGGTCCGTTCGCTTATGGACCCATGTTGTCGACAGTCTTGCCGCCGGTAAACAGCCTGAACTGGAGCAAATTTACAAGGTCGGCTATCTGATGCGGACAACGGCGGTTTACGGTTCCGGCAAGTTCGGCGCGGCCGATCGCGAAATAACGGCAGATCGTTCCGAAGTTAGTGGCCCGTTCCAGATCGAGATGCTGTCAGTCTACCTGACCCGGGTTTTTGTGCGCGATCTGGTACAGCATATGGCGAATGTCAAAGGCAATGGACAGGCTGCGGTGCTTGACCCGCAAATCGCACGCTGGCTGGGCATCGGCAATTCCACAGGGTTGGGAATGGCGCCGTTTATCGTCAACCATCCGATCTTGTTCAACAACTGGATCATGGCACGGGAAGAGGCCATCGCCCGCGTGCGCGGCATCGAAACTGCATCCAGCGACGAAGTTCAAAAATTCCTGAACATCTTTGACCGCAGCAAGCTGTCGACCTCATGGTGGCGGTCGGATCACCCGATACAGATTGAAAAACTGGCGACTCTGAACGCTGATCTGAAGGCCATCTCGGACTATCTGGAACAGGATGACCTGACGCAGAACCATCCTTGGGACCGGCTTGTGCGCTGGTCAGAGAACACGCTCAACGAAGAAGGTCAAGAACTGGTCGTCTCGCTGATCATGGAACCCTACCCCGAGCTTGTGGATGGATTGGCAAGCTGCATGGCCGACAGCAACACGCAGGCGCATCTGATCGACGGCGCGATGACGGTGAAACAGGTCCGTTCGCTGATCCGCGAAAACTTTGACTGGGCACTGGATGTTGATTGGACCAACCCGCAGAATTGCGCACGGGCTTGGTATGTCTCGGAAGAAAAGCTGGAACCCAGATTGGGTGAGCGGTTCGAGGAGCCGATCTCGGACTATGAACAACCGCTGGCACCAGCACGTGATGCGGCACTTGCCTGCCAGCAGCTTGCCAGTTGGCAGGACAACGCACCTATCGCTGAGTTTCTGCTGCAACACCCGGAACACCGGCATACGGTTCGACGGGCTCAGATGTCATGCGTCGCGCCTTATGGCGAAATCCGTGACAATACGATCAGTGCAGATGTTCTGCCCATCGACATGTTGCGTGCCAAACTCTCGTTTTTCGGAGCAACCCATTTCGATCCGCGGTCAGACCGATGGGTTCGCATCTGCATGTATTCAGGCGCACCCTACCCCGAGGAATTGACCCCTCAAACGGCGGATCTGTGGGTTTACCCGGAGGCTGTGGAATGAGCTATTCCCTGAACGAGGTTGAAGCCACAGCCAAACGGGCCGCACGCGGCGCGGGCTACAGTTGGGGACTGGCCGAGGAAGCCGGCAAGGCAACACGCTGGCTATGCGCGCAGGGGTTGGACGGTACCGGAGCGCTGGCGCGGCTGCTGGAACAAGAAACGATCCGGTCAGGCGAACGCGGTCCGTGTCCCCTTTCAAACGGCGCATATCTGTCCGACAGCGCGCATATTCTGAAGTCAGACCCTATGATGTTGCGGCAAGTCGAATGCCCACTCCTTCTGGTGCCGTTTGCGGCCTATGCCGCACGTCGACTGGATACTTGTGTTGCAATCACCTGCGATGGCGCTGAGATTGTTACTGACGGAGCCGTTGTTTCAACCTACGATGCGCTGCCCAATCGTGCCGATCGCGTTGAAATCCGTCCAAGCGGCGATTTGACCAGCATCGCGCCACATCGATCCCGCGCCACCCCCAACCCAGGGGATTGGGAGACCCTGAACAGGTTTGCCCACCGCACCTACGCCCCCGCCACCGATGCCTCCCGCGTTCTGGGTGCCGGTGCCGGGCTTTCCGACAATGACTGAAGAGAAACCCATGATCGAAACCCGCACCCTGACCCTCGCAGAAATCGAAGATTTGGCCTTTCGCGCGCTTGTCGCTGCGGGCACCACCGAGGCCAACGCCCGCCCGCTGGCAGTGGCCACCGCTGCAACCGAAGCGGATGGTGTTGCAAGCCACGGCCTCGCCTATATCCCGATTTATTGTGAGCATGTGCAGTGCGGCAAGGTGGATGGTCGGGCCGAGCCCGTTCTGACCCGCCCGCGCCCCGGTGTCATCAACGTCGACGCGGCGACGGGTTTTGCACATTCCGCCATCGATCTCGGGTTCGAGGCGCTGACAAAGGCTGCGCGCGAGCAGGGCGTGGCAGTGCTTGCAATCCGCAACAGCTATAACTGCGGTGTTCTGGGATATCATACATATCGGCTGGCGCAGGCCGGTCTGGTGGGTCTGGGCTTTACCAACGCCCCCGCTTCGATCGCACCATCCGGAGGATCGAAACCTGTGGTTGGCACCAACCCGTTCTCGGTTGCGGTTCCCGGCCCGGACGGGCAGCCATCGCTGCTGATTGATCAGAGCGCCAGCACCATCGCCAAAAGCGAAGTGATGAAACACGCGCGCGAAGGCAAGGCCATTCCCGTCGGCTGGGCGCTGGACCCCGATGGCAACCCGACAACCGACCCCAATGTCGGCCTCAAAGGCTCGATGGCGCCGTCCGGCGGCTACAAGGGCGTGGGCGTTGCATTGCTGACCGAGGTCATGGCCGCCGCGCTGACCGGAGCCACACTGGGCATCCATGCATCGCCGTTTTCGGGTACCGCCGGCGGCCCGCCCAAGACAGGCCAGTTCTTTATTGCGATCGATCCCGCCGCCATATCCGGCGACAGTTTCGCCACTGGGATAGGCGCGTTGGTAGATGCAATCAGGGCGCAGTCGGGCGCCCATCTTCCGGGGGACGGTCGCGGCGCGAAGCGTGCAGCGGCAAAGACCGATGGGGTGGCTGTCAATGTTGCCACCCTGGACAAAATCGAAACCTTCCTGAACTGAATCTGGCGGAACATGATCCTCAGCTAATCGCACGGAACTGTTTGAGCTTTGCGAAAGGGTCAAATAAAGAACGTTCGTTTTGTATATGACGGACCACAGATATGCTGACCCTGATCAGGAATGCCAATCTTTTTACACCCGAGCCCTTTGGGATCGGTCATCTTTTGGTCGCTGCCGGACAGATCGTTTATCTGGGCCGGGACCTGCCTGATCTGGGCGGGCCGTTGCAGGTTGACGTGTTGGATGCCGAAGGCGCGCCGGTTGTGCCCGGTCTGATCGACGGCCATGCCCACATCACGGGTGGGGGCGGCGAAACCGGACCTGCCAGCCGAGTGCCGCCGATGGTATTGTCCTCGTTCACGCGGGCGGGCGTCACCTCGGTCGTTGGGGTTTTGGGGACCGACGATCTGACCCGCAATACGCAGACACTGGTGCAGCAGGCCTACGGTCTTCGCACAGAAGGACTTTCGGCCTGGTGCCACACGGGCGGCTATCACGTCCCGCTGACCACGCTGACCGGGTCCGCCCGTGGCGACATCGTGTTCCTTGACCCGGTCATCGGTGTCGGTGAACTGGCGATCAGCGATCATCGCTCCAGCCAGCCGACACTGGACGAGTTCCTGCGCATTGCCAGCGAGGCGCATGTTGCAGGGTTGATGACAGGCAAGGCCGGGATCGTTCATTGCCATATGGGGGATGGCGTGCGCGGGCTTTCGATGCTGGAACAGGCGATCGAGACCAGCGAAATTCCGGCCCGGGTCTTCAATCCGACCCATGTCAACCGCAACAAGCCGCTGTTCGAACAGGCCGTCGCCCTTGCCCGTCATGGCTGTTTCATTGATGCCACGGCCTTTCCCTGCGCGCATGTCGATCCGGGCATTTCCGCTGCCGAAGCCTATGTTCAGTTTCGTGATGCCGGCGGGCGGACAGACCGCTTCACCATCAGCTCCGATGGTGGCGGCTGCCTGCCCGCGTTCGACCATGAGGGCAACTTGACCCGTTTTGGCGTTGGCCTGTCTGACACATTGCCCGAAACGCTGGCCGAGATGGTGGGCATGGGCGTACCTCTGGATGAGGCTCTGCGCCCGTTGACATCAAATGTCGCCGACTTGCTGAAATTGCGTGGAAAAGGCCGATTGAGCGCCGGAAAAGACGCCGATCTGGTGGTTCTTGACGAAAACCTTGGCATACGGCATGTGATGGCGCGGGGGGAATGGCATGTCCGCAGCGCCCTAATAGCCCGGCGCGGCATGTATGAACAAATATAAGCGCCTGTGCGGCCCCGGCGGCTGCACCGCATCAGGACGAAGAAGGTAATCTTGACATGTGCCCTGCACCCGTTGATGCAGACACCCCTCGCGGGTTCATCATTCCGATTGGTGGCGGCGAAGACCGCGTGAAGGAAATGCAGATCCACCGCAAGTTCGTGGAGCTGTCAGGCGGCGCGGATGCCGACATCGTTGTGATCCCGACCGCCTCGATGCTGGAAGAAACGGGGCCGGACTATAACCGCATCTTTTCCGAGCTTGGCGCGGGTCAGGTCGAATTCCTGCCCATCTCGCGCCGCGCCGACTGTGACAACCCCGATTACGCCGGAATGCTGGACCGGGCGACCGGCATTTTCATGACTGGTGGCAACCAGTTGCGCCTGTCCGCGATTCTCGGCGGAACGCTGGTAGCGCAGAAAATCCGCCGCCGGAATGCGGCGGGCGTGCCGGTTGCCGGAACCTCTGCCGGGGCGTCGATCATGTCCGAACATATGGTCGCCGGAGGCAGCAGCAACTCGGCCCCCGCCGAAGGCAACATCACGCTTGCACCGGGCATGGGCCTGACCAACGCGGTGATCATCGACCAGCATTTTACCCAGCGCAACCGGCTGGGGCGTTTGCTAACCGCCTCATCTTTCAACCCTTTTCTGATCGGCCTTGGAATTGACGAGGACACCGCCGCCTTTATCGGCCCCGACAACGTCCTTGAGGTTGTTGGCAGCGGCACGGTCACGGTCGTGGATGCCAGCCATCTGACGCATTCGTCGATGTGGGATGCACGCCGGGGCGAAGCACTGAGCCTTTTGGGTCTTCGGCTTGACGTTCTGGGCGAAGGGTGCCGTTATGACCTGATGGCTCGCCAGGCCTTTCCGCCAGATGAGCATATGGCGTTCTGCACCTTGCCCGATTTGTCCGGCGATGAGGACGCCTCCGGGGGGAAATGAACAATTAATAAACGAGGAGCCTTATGAAAATAATCTCTACCAATGTCTTCGTCGGTCCCAACGTCTGGGCAAGTTTTCCGGTTATTCGACACGTCATTGATCTGGGATTGTTGGAAGATTGGCCCTCGGCCCGAATAGGCCCCGAATTCATCGACGCATTGGTCGCGGCCCTCCCCGGCCTTGCCGAGCATGGCTGTTCCTACCGCGAGCCCGGCGGCTTTATCCGCCGTCTGCGCGAGGATGAAGGCACCTGGCTGGGTCACGTGCTGGAACATTGTGCCATCGAGGTTCAGAACGTGGCCGGCACGGATGTGACATTTGGCCGGACGCGGGGCACGGGCGAACCCGGCCAGTACAATATGGTCTACGAATACCGCCAGCGCGACGTGGGACTTGATGCCGGGAAACTGGCCATGCGCCTGCTGATGCACCTGCTGCCGCAAAACCTCAAGGAAGCCCTGGACTATGATTTCGATCCCGATTTCGATTGGGACGACGAGTTGCGCAGCTTTGTTCTGCGTGCCCAGCGCAAGGAATTCGGTCCCTCGACCGGGTCGTTGGTCAAGGCCGCCGAAGAACGTGACATTCCATGGATCCGCCTGAACGAAGGATCGCTGGTTCAGTTCGGGCATGGCAAGTATCAGCGCCGTATTCAGGCGACCATCACGTCCGAGACCAAACATATCTCGGTCGAGATTTCCTGCGACAAGGAAGATACCCACAATCTGCTGAACGATCTGGGCCTGCCGGTGCCGCAACAGCGCATGGTCTATTCGGCCCGCGAAGCCGCGAAAGCAGCTGGCCGGATCGGATTTCCGGTGGTGGTCAAACCGCTGAATGCCAATCACGGCCGCGGAGTATCGATCAATCTGAACTCGGAATCCGAGGTCGAGGCCGGTTTTGCTGAGGCCAAGGAACACTCGCGAAGCCGCGCCATTCTGGTTGAAAGCTTCATTACAGGATTTGATCACCGGATGCTGGTGGTGAACAACAAGCTGGTCGCCGTCGCCAAACGGGTTCCGGGTCATGTGATGGGGGATGGCAAGCATACGATTGCGGAACTGGTCGCTATCGTTAACCAGGATCCGCGCCGGGGCATCGGGCACGAAAAAGTGCTGACCATGCTGGAAATCGACAATCAGGCCAAACGCCTGATGGAAAACGCCGGTGTGACCGAAGAAACCGTTTTGCCGGAAGGAGAGGTTTTCTATTTGCGCTCTACCGCGAACCTGTCCACAGGCGGCACGGCCATCGACCTGACCGATGTGGTTCATCCCGACAACCGCGACATGGCTGAACGCGCCATCATGGCGGTTGGGCTGGATGTAGGCGGCGTCGATTTTCTGATCGACGACATCACCAAGTCCTACAAGGATATCGGCGGCGCGATTGTCGAGGTGAACGCAGCCCCCGGATTCCGGATGCACGTAGCTCCGTCCGAAGGCCAACCGCGCGATGTTGCCGGTCGGGTGATCGACATGCTGTTCCCGGTCGGGGACAAGACACGCATCCCCATTGCGGCAATCACGGGAACCAACGGGAAAACCACAACATCGCGGATGTTGAACCATATCATGAAAACCAGCGGCAAGACCGTTGGCATGACCTCGACTGACGGGGTCTATGTGGATGGCAAGCTGAGCGTCAAGGGCGACATGACCGGGCCCAAGTCGGCCCAGATCGTGCTGCGCGATCCGATGGTCGATTTCGCCGTGATGGAGACCGCGCGTGGCGGGCTGGTGCGTTCGGGCCTGGGCTATCAAAGCTCGAACGTTGCCGCCTGTCTGAACGTATCGGCCGACCATCTGGGGCTGGGTGGCATCAACACGGTCGAAGAGCTTGCCGTGGTCAAACGCGTCGTGGTGGAAAGCGCCACGGATACGGCCGTTCTGAATGCCGACGACATCAACTGCCTGAAGATGGCGGATTATGCCGGGGCAAGTCAGATCTTCTATGTCACGACCAATCCCGGCCACAGTCTTGTGAAAGAACATATCAAGGAAGGCGGCAAGGCCATCGTGCTGGAAAAAGGCATGAACGGCGACATGCTGACCATCTACGACAATGGCCTGCATATCCCCGTGCTCTGGTCGCACCTGATCCCGGCGACACTGGAAGGCAAGGCGATCTTCAACGTGCAGAACGCCATGTTTGCTGCAGCCATGGCCTATAGTTTTGGCGTTGATCTGGACAATATCCGCCACGGGCTGCGGACCTTTGACACCAGCTATTTCCAGGCACCGGGGCGGATGAACGTTTATGACGAACATCCGTTCAAGGTAATCCTGGATTATGGCCACAACCCCGCCGCCCTGAAGGCAATGGCGGCGCTGGCCGACCAGCTAGAGATCAAGGGCCGCAGGCTGTGCGTCGTATCGATGCCCGGTGACCGTCGTGACGAGGACGTCGAGGATGCGGGCGCGGCGCTGGCCGGTCATTTTGACCACTTCATCTGCAAGGCTGACGACCGCCGTCGCGGACGCGGGCATGACGAAATTCCTCAGATGCTGCGGCAGGCGTTGATTGCAGGCGGCACGCCGGATGAGGCGATCACAATCATCCCTGATGAGGTCGAAGCGGTGACGGCGGGTCTTGAAATGGCAGCTCCCGGCGATCTGCTGGTGATATTCGGCGACGACACCACCCGCTGCTGGAAACAGATCATCTACTTCAATTCGGATGGCGACGCGCCCGAAGCTGAAGCGATCGCCAAGCCTGCCCCTGTTGAGACCTCTTTCGAGGACATGTTCGATAGCGATCAGGCCCTGATCCGGGACGAGCGCGGCGTGCGTCTGGCCCGCGAAATCAGCGAAGACGCGGATTGAGCCGAGGGCACCGGAATGGACAGAATTGAAGAGCTTGAGACCGCGCTGACCATCCCCAGCGCGACCAGTGGCGCGTTTCGGGTAGACGATGCGCGCCGGCTGACCGGGCCCGGGTTGCTCTGGGATCACCCGGGCGCAATCATGGACGTCTTTTTTGACCAAGAGCAGTCTTCGCGTGTCATTGAGCTGTGGCAGCATCATGCACGTCGTGTGCTGGATGCGCTCGGCTGGCACCAAGAAAAGCTGACATATCGGGTATTCACCGGCGGCGTGAACCTTGCGATTTCAGCGCCGATGGATCAGCTATATTCAGCGATCTTTGCGGTCCAGACCGCATGGCATTTCTGTGCCGCGGCGCTGGTCGGGGAAACACCCGGCGATTTCGACAAGATGATCGCCAACGTCCGCGACGTCATGGCCAAAGAGGCAAATCCGGCCCTGATCGCCCTGATCCAGGCGGCGTCGGCGCGGGGCGTCGATATCCTGTGTGACGACGACGAGATTTCGATCGGCCACGGGGTCGGAAGCCGGACCTGGGCCTGGAACGCTCTGCCTGCGCCTGATGAAGTCGAGTGGGACGCCTTGCACAACATCCCCGTCGCCTTCATCACCGGAACCAATGGCAAGACCACAACGACCCGGCTGCTTGAGGCGATCGCCCGGGCGGCGGGCAAGGTTGCCGGGCTGACCTCGACCGAGTTTGTCCGCGTCGGCGACGACATCCTCGACCGTGGTGATTATTCCGGCCCCGGCGGAGCGCGCATGCTGCTGCGCGACCGGCGGCTTGAAGTCGCCTGTCTGGAGGTTGCCCGTGGCGGAATCCTGCGCCGGGGTCTTCCAACCCATGCCGCCTCGGCTGCGGCTGTCACAAATGTCGCCAATGATCATCTGGGTCAGTACGGCGTCAACACGGTTCCGGAGTTGGCGCAGGCCAAGTTCGCCGTGCATCGCACCCTTAAGAAAGATGGCGTTCTGGCCCTGAACGCGGATGACCCCTTTGTCCGGGATGAGGCGCTGAACACGTCCTGCAGGATCTGGTGGTTCTCGCTGGACCAGAAAAACGCACTGATCCAACAATCCCGCGAGCAAGGACATTGTTGTGCCTTCCTGCGGGACGAGATGATCGTGTTCTTCGATGGCTCCACGGAACAACCGGTGATTTCGGTTCACGATGTACCGCTCGCTATGGGTGGGGCTGCCAGGTACAATATCCTCAACGCAATGACTGCGCTGTGTCTGGCCTGCGCACTGGATATCCCGATGCAGGCCATTCGCACGGGATTGTCCGGTTTCAAGCCAGACGCCAAAGATAATCCGGGCCGGTGCAACGAGTTTTCCCATAGCGGCGCCCGCGTCTTTGTCGATTTTGCGCATAACCCACATTCGGTCGAAGCGGTGTGCGAGGCTTTGTCCGGACTTCCGGCAAAGCGCCGCTTCATACTGCTAAGCCATGCCGGGGACCGGTCCGATCAGGACATCATCGATGTCACGCAAACGGCATTGCGGTTCCAGCCGGATGTGATCGTCGCTGCCGAGCTTGAGGGTTATCTGCGGGGACGCAACCTTGGTGAGATTCCAAAGCTGATTAAGCAGGCGGCAATGAACAACGGTCTTCGGGATGAGCAGATCCTGAGCGCGCCTTCCCCGGTCGAGGCGAGCAGGACAATACTGGATCAGATCGAACCGGGCGATCTTGCCCTGTTGCTGGTCTTGTCCGAGCGCGAACAGGTTCTGAAACTGCTGGAGAATTGAACCGGCACGCTGAACGCGAGGCACCCGGGCAGTTACCGATGGATGCCGCTCCGCCGCCGAACAGAGTGTCCTGGCAACAATTCTGTATTGACGCATGCCCGGGTCTGAGGCACTTAGCTAGAAGATGGTTCCCGAAGGAAGACCCGAGGGATGAAAAGGGAATACGGTGCGGCCCAGTGGGCCAAGTCCGTAACTGCCCCCGCAACTGTAAGCGGTGAGCGACGCCAAACACCCACTGGCCGAATGGGCCGGGAAGGAAGGCCAAGCAAGGACCCGCGAGTCAGGAGACCTGCCATCAATGTTCAACCAACCCGGGGCGGGGCGCCCTGGAAGGAGGCTTAGATGGCACGTCAGTCACGTGTTTACATGATCAGCACCTTCTGTCCGCGCTTGGCAACAAGTGGAGCGGACCATGTCAGACGCCACTGATCATGTTCTTCTGATCTGTTCGACATGCAACGGTGATTTGTCTGCGGACAAAATACGCTCTTCTTTGTCAGATGCGCTGCCGTCCGCGTTTGCCATTCGCACGGTCGATTGCATGGCCGGGTGTGCGCAGCCGACAACTGTTGGGTTTCAGGCCGCCGGCAAAGCCCAATACCTGTTCGGCGACATCCGGACCCCGCATGACATCGCGGCCTTGGCCGAATTCGCGTTGCAATATCAGAACAGTGCCGATGGATGGACCTGCGCGTCCGACAGGCCGAGCGCGCTTTTTGACAAAACCCTTTCCCGTTTGCCCCGAATGACTTTGGAGGAGCATTCATGACGACCTCTGCATTTCTTGCCGTGCGTGACGTCGAGTACTATGCGCTGAATGGTGATGTACTGCTGCAAGCGGCGTCTTTCGAACTGGAAGAAGGTGCCATCCTTGCAATTGCCGGGCCGAACGGGGCCGGGAAGACGACGCTTCTGAACCTGTTGTGCGGCACAGCCGAACTGGCGCTGGGCGACGTTTTGATCAATGGGCGCAGCCTGAAACACATGCCCGCCAACCAGCGCGCCCGAATGATCGCTGTTGTCAGCCAGCACGAGCTGCCGGATAGCAGATTGTCTTTGCGGGAATATGTGGCCTTGGGGCGAATCCCGATCCGGGCTGACCGGTCGAAAGAGGGCCACGCCGCCGAACTGGACAGGGTTTTGAACCTGACAGGTCTGAGTGATCTGGCGGAAAAACGAATGGGCGTACTTTCCGGGGGCGAACGTCAACGCGCGCATATCGCGCGTGCTCTGGCACAGAACCCTTCACTATTGTTTTTGGACGAACCGACAAACCATCTGGACCCCGACGCCAAGGGGCGGATGCTGTCGCTCGTTGCCGAGTTGGGCATAACGGTGGTCATGATCGTCCACGACCTCGTCATGATCCCCGAATTCGCCACTCACGTGGCCATGATGAAATCCGCGCGGCTCACGGGCTTTGGTCCCGTGGCCGATGTGCTGACCTCGGACCGGGTCCGGGAAACCTTTGGCGTCGACTACCTGTGCTTTCACCATGAGGGCCGCGTGATTCCGGCGCTGGATATCCGAAAAACCTCGGTCTCAAACTAACCCTAGGAGCATCTTTGAATGAAACAGATCTGGTCGGTGGTCCTGACCACAGCCCTGGCAGGCGGTGCGTCGGCACAAGAAATTGCCGTCGACAATTGCGGCAAGTCGCTAGTTTTTGAAACTGCACCCGAGCGGATTGTCGTGCACGATATGAACATGACCGACATGGCCTTTGCGCTGGGTCTGCAAGACAAGATCGTCGGGCTGACCGGCATCACCGGATGGTACAAAACCAGCCCGGAATTCGATACGCTGCGCGGCGATATTCCCGAGCTTGCGCCCAAATACCCAACGGTCGAGAACCTTGTGGCCGTCGAACCCGACATGTTCTTCGCGGGCTGGTATTACGGGATGAAGCCGGGCGGAGACGTGACACCTGACACGCTGGAACCCTTTGGCATCAAAACCTTGATCCTGTCCGAAAGCTGCGTGCATCTGGACAAGGACCGCCCCGAAGCCAGCATGAACCTGCTGTTTGATGACGTTCTGCGACTGGGCGAGGTCATGCAGGTCGAAGACAAGGCGAAGGAACTGGTTGATGGTTGGAAAGAAGAACTGACCGAGATCGAAACCCGGACCGCCGATCTGCCCAAACCGCGCGTTTTCCTGTTGGATGGTCCGGCTGATGCGCCCTTCACCGCGGGCAAGTTTGCCATTCCCGATGCGATAATTTCCGCAGCGGGCGGTGAAAACGTGACCCATGACATGGATACAAGCTGGGGCCGCACCTCGTGGGAAACGGTAGCGGCCGCCAACCCCGAATTTCTGGTGCTGCTGGATTACCAAACCGGCAACGGCGCCGAGGATACCTTCAAATTTCTGCAGGAGCATCCGGTTATGTCCCAGACAGATGCTGTCAAGAATGAAGCCTGGATTGGCCTGCGGTACGAGGAACTGACCCCGGGACCGGCAAATATCGAGGCGATCCTGAAAATGGCGCAGGCCATGCATCCGGATCTCAACTGATATGGGCCGACTCGGCCTGACACTTCTGCTGGGGGCGGTCGTTCTGGCCGCCCTTTTGCTGATCTCAACCATCTACGGCACCACATCCATTCCGGTTTCCGACACGTTCACCGCTGTCTTGCTGGGAACCGGTCTGAGTGACGGGGACATGTCGCCTTTGCACCGGATCGTGTTTGATTTGCGCCTGCCGCGCGCCCTGTTCGCGGCCGTAATCGGCGCCGGGTTGGGCATCGTCGGCGTGGTCCTGCAAACCACAACGCGCAACGATCTTGCTGATCCGTTCCTGTTCGGCCTGTCCTCGGGTGCGGCGGCCGGCGCCGTGTTTGTGATCACCGTGACCGGCGACGTGCTGGGCTTTTGGACCCTGCCGTTGGCCGCGTTCTGCGGCGGGCTTGTGGCGTCGGGCATCGTGCTGGCGCTGGTTCACGGTTTACGCACAAGCGCGCCCGAAAAACTGATCCTGGCCGGGCTTGCGGTTTCGTTCCTGTTCTCGGCCATCACCAACTACCTGATTTTTGCAGGCGACAGCCGCGCCGCGCATTCCGTGATTTTCTGGATGCTGGGCGGTCTGGGCCTGGCCCGCTGGGAGACGTTTCCGCTGGTCTGCGCAGGCCTGCTTCTGATCCTGAGCTTTTCTCTCTACCGCAGCCGCTGGCTCGACGCGCTGCTGACCGGCGATCTTACTGCCTCCACCCTCGGCGTACCCGTGCGCGGACTGCGGTTCAGCATGTTCTTTGTTGCGGCGCTGGCAACGGCGGTGTTCGTCTCGGTCGCCGGTGTCATCGGTTTCGTCGGTCTGATGGTCCCCCACATCGCCCGCGGAATCGCGGGGCCGCTGCATGGCCATCTGCTGCCGACCGCAGCTCTCGTCGGCGCGGCATTGCTGACGGGCTCGGATATTATCAGCCGTTTGTTGCTGGCCCCGCAGGAATTGCCTGTCGGGATCGTGACAACCTCAATCGGATCGGCGTTCGTGTTCCTGCTCCTGTTCAGGACCAGAGCCCGCTGACCGGACCCTTTCCACCTTCGATCCAGGGCGCAAGCAGCGGCTGGTGCGAACCATTTATGTGCCGCGCTTCCTCTGTGCATCTCTGATAAGTGCGGCGAGGCGATAGAACCCATGTGCCATCTTGGTATAGGGCATCAGCAGGAAGAAGGTCAGAACCGACCCCAGATGGATGGCCAGAAGTGCGGGCATCACTGTGGTCGAGCCGAGCACGTAAAGGACAAGGCCGCTGAGGCCAACAAACCCCAGCAACAGGATAAAGCCCATTTCTCCGCCCCACGCGGAGGTGTCGCCAAGGTCACGATCGGATTTCTGCTTCAACATGACCATGCCGCCACAGCCGATGGTCAACAGGATACCGCCTGAGACGCCAAGCAGCTTGGGTAATGACCAGAATCCGTAGGGTGCATGCAGGCCAAAGCCGTAATGCATCACTGTCGCAACCGAGGTTGAGGCAAAGCAAAGCAGGAACCCATACATGATCGCCTGATGCACGTGTCGGCGGGCCTGGCTGAACCGGTCTTCATCTTCGAAATTGCAGCCTTCGCCGTGGCCGGCGGCAAGATCCTGCATCGTTCCGGCGCGTTTGAACGCCGCCGTCAGATCGGCCCATTGGATCGGTTTTCCGTCAACCGCACGCCAATAGCGGCGCAAGCTGATGGCGATGCTGAACAGCGGCAGCAGGAAGGCGGGCATAAAGATCGCCACCATCGCTTTGTGGGAAAGAGCCGCATAGAAACCGTCGCCGCCAGAAGACCCGATTGCCCGGACCGCCCAAAACAGCGCGGCAAAACCGAGGACCAGCGCAAGCACAATTGCCCCTCCTTGGGTGTGGAAGCGACGCGCCAAAGGCTGGGGCCAGGCGAAGCTTTCCCAACTGTCACGGCGCACCTCGGCCAAAGCAGCAGGCAGGTTCAGATCAAACTCGTGCGGGGCGGTGTACTGGCAGGCATAATAGCAACCCCTGCAATTGTGACAGAGGTTGGCGAGTTGGGTGATGTCGCCATCCGAGAACGCGCGCTCGGCGTGCAATGACGGGAAAACCGAGCAGTAACCCTCGCAATACCGGCAGGCATTGCAAATCTCGGTCTGACGGCGGGCATCCTGTATCAGTTCAGTTTGCATGAGCGGCGGCCTCACGTCCTGCTATGCGTCCGAACACCGTTCCAATGGTCATGCCGAACCCGGCCAGATACCCCTGCCCCAGGATCGATCCCGCCATGGTTTCTCCGGCCGCCCAAAGGTTCCTGATCTTGCCGTTAGGGGTTGAACACTGTGCCGTCTCGTCGACCTTGAGCCCCAGATAGGTGAAGGTCACACCGGTGCGCAGCGAGTAGCCATAGAACGGCGGTTCCGAGATTGGGCGGGCCCAGTTTGTCTTTGGTGGTGTCAGGCCGGATGTGGAAACTCCGTCCAGCTCGGTTGGATGGAAGCCGCTGCCGTCGCCACAGGCGGCATTGAATTCGGCGACCGTTGCCTTCAGCTTTCCGGCAGGCAAGTCCATTATGTCGGCCAGTTCATCCAGAGTATCAGCCTGAAGCGGCGGGAAAACAGACGGCATGAACAGGTTCAGCGATTTGGCGTCGATGATCACGTAGCCCACCTGTTCCGGCTGGGCCGCCACCAGACGACCCCAGATCGCGTAGCGCTTGGGCCAGACATCCTCGCCCTCGTCATAGAACCGCTCGGCGTTCTTGTTCACGACGATGGAGAACGGCACGCAGTCAAGACGGGTGACAATGCCACCGTCAAACTTGGGCGCGCGTCCGTCGATCGCAACGGCGTGGCATTGGGTCGGGTCGCCGACGCTATCGACACCCTGATCCAGCAGATCGGCCAGCACCACACCGCGGTTATAGGGCGTACCACGGATCAGGAAGTTTTGCGCCGCCGGTCCCCAGGCACGGGTCAGCCAATCGGTGTCGGCCTGAAACCCGCCCGAGGCAACAATGATCGCCTTCGGTGCGATGCGGTGGGACTGCCCCTCGCAGGTATAGTCGACCCATTCGACCCTGTCGCTATTCAGTTCCAGATGGGTGACGGCAGCCTCGTACAACACTTCAACGCCCAGCCCTGCCGCAGTCCTGTAATACGCATTGACCAGGGACTTGCCACCACCCATGAAAAACGCATTGGTTCGCGCCAGCGACAGGGTCCCCGAAAGCGACGGCTGGAACCGGACCCCGTGTTCTTCCATCCAAGGCAGGCATTCCTCGGAAGTGCGGATCGCCAGCCGTGCGAGACGCTCGTCAGTTTGTCCGTCGGTCACCTTCAAAAGATCGGACAGGTATTCGTCCTCGCCATACGCTTCGACAAGCGGACCCAGAGGGCCCGAATGCATACAGCGAAAGTTGCGGGTGTGACGCGAGTTTCCACCGCGATAGGGTTTCGGCGCTGCCTCCAGGATCAGAACACGGGCTCCCGCCTCAGCTGCCGTCATCGCGGCGCAGAGGGCGGCATTTCCCCCGCCGATCACTGCAATATCATAAGCTTCGGTCTGAGGGGCCATTTCCGGTTGTCCTATTGGCCTTGATCGCTGGTGCGATCTCGTTCCTGCAATGCGCGAATGCGCATGCGTTGCGCAGCCTGGATATGCGCTCGCATTTCCGTCTCGGCCGCCGCCCCGTCACGTGTTTTGAGGGCGGCCATGATACGGCGATGTTCGGCCACGGCAGCCTCAGCCCGATCGCTGTCCAGCAGTTGCGATGGGCCAAGGATCAACAAAGCCTTTTGCAAGGACAGCATGGATTTTGCCAGAAACCGGTTCTTGGCCGCATCCAGTAGCGTTGCGTGAAAAATCCGGTTGATCCTCGCCGCATCCGGACCTGTTCCCGCCTCGGCCAGACGCTCATTCAAAACCTCAAGCTCGTCCAGTTCCACGTCCGACGCGGCCCGCGCAGCAAGGCGCGCTGCAGTGCCTTCAAGCACGGCGCGCATCTCGTACAGTTCCATGACCTCGGCGTAATCCAGGCTGCGGACCGTCGCGCCCAATCGCGGGACATGCGTGACCAACCCGTCGGCCTCAAGCTGACGGATGGCTTCGCGGACCGGCGTTCGGCTGACGCCAAGCCGATCGGACAGCTCAATCTCCCGCAGTCGGTCACCAGGCAACAACGACCCTTCGCGGATCTCGTCCAGCAATCTCTGATAGGCAGAGCTGCCTTGCGGGCCGGGCAGTAATGGGTCGTCCTGAATAGTCATAACACTCACACTTGCATATTGCGTCCATTTGTATACATTTGGATACATAGCGAGTCAACAGCGTCGGAAACCAACCTTTGTCCACCCCAGGAAACCAGACTTCGCTGTTCGTGAAGCGGTCGATGACCCTTGGCCTCGCGCTGTTCGGCACCGCGATCTTTTGGGCGCTGGACCTGCCGCTGCCGTTTTTGTTCGGCCCAATGACCGCTTGCCTGATTGCGGCACTGGCCCACGCACCAATGGAAGGGTTTGGTCAGGTTTCTGTCGCAGCCCGGACCATTCTGGGTGTCGCTGTTGGTGCCTCGATCACGCCTGCCCTGTTCGCCGAACTGCCCAAGATGGCGGCATCGATCATGCTAATCCCCTTCTTCATCATTCTGATCGCGCTGGTCGGGGTTCCGTTCTTTCGCAAAGTGTGGGGGTTCGATGAGAAAACCGCATTCTACGCCGCAATGCCGGGCGGATTGCAGGATATGATCATCTTCGGGACCGAAGCCGGCGCCGATCCACGCACCCTGTCGCTGATTCACGGTACACGCGTTCTGATTATTGTTACTTTGGCACCGCTGTTTCTGACAGTGTTCTACGATGCTGAACTGACCAACCCCATCGGGCAGCCCGCAAGCAATCTGCCGGTGCACGAAATTCTGCTCATGGTTCTGGCCGCCTTGGTCGGCTGGAAAGGCGGAGAGCGAATTGGCCTGTTCGGCGCATCCATCCTCGGGCCGATGATCCTGACCGCTGCTCTGTCCTTGGGGGATTTCATCCACTCCCGTCCTCCGCGTGAAGCTATTCTGGCTGCGCAGTTCTTCATAGGGTGCGGGATCGGAGTGAAATTCGTTGGCGTCACATGGGGCGAATTGCGCCGCGTCGTTGCCGCCGGCGTTGCCTATGTCGTTGTTCTTGCAATCTTGGCTGCGGGTTTTACGGCTGTTGTCACCACACTCGGGCTGGGTCACCCTGTCGAGGCGTTCCTTGCTTTTGCACCCGGAGGTCAGGCCGAGATGACTGTGCTGGCCATTGTTTCAGGCGCGGATTTGGGATTCGTGATCACTCATCACCTGACGCGGATTGTGCTGGTTATCATTGGCGCGCCCATCGCGGCCAATCTTATTTTGCGCTGGTCCAGACCTCGGGATTGATCATATGGATCGGAGCGCCTTCGGCAAAGGCGTTCACCTGATCAAAGATATCCGCAAATTGCAGGTCAAACTCATCTTCGGTCACCAAACCGATATGCGGCGTTGCGATCAGGTTGGGATGCGACAGCAACGGGTCGTCAGGATCGGTCAGCGGTTCGGTGTCAAACACGTCAATTGCCGCATTTCCGGGGCGGCCGTTATTGAGCGCTTGTAACAGCGCGCCGGGTTCGATCAGACCGGCCCGCGACGTGTTCACAAACAGCGAACCGGGCTTCATCGCCTGTAAGTCGGCTGCCGTGATGATACCGCGGGTGTCCGGTTTCAGGCGCACATGGATCGAAACGACATCGCTGCCGGAAAAAAACGCCTGTCGGCTGGATGCGACCGCCGCACCATCGGCGGCTGCGCGGGCGCGGCCATCTTCAGACGACCACCAAACAACGCTCATGCCAAACGCCTCGGCATAGCCCGCAACGGCCCGGGCAATACGCCCATAGCCATAAAGGCCCAGTTGTCACCCGCGCAGTGTCTTGCCGACCCCGGATTGCCAGCGCCCTGCCTTGACCGATTCCATTTGCGCCGGCAGGTTCCGCATTCCGGCCATGGTCAGCGCCCAGGTCAGTTCAGCAGCAGCGTAAGACGGCGTGCCCGCGTGCATGTTCGAACAGAGCAGCACTATGTTGTCAGTACATGCCTGAACGTCCACATGCGGATAGACCCCGACCAAAGCGAAGCAGCTTTTGGGCGATTTTCACAACTGGAGCACTCCGAAGGCAGCGGGCTGGGCCTGTCCATCGTTGCCGCCGTCGCACAGCGTCACGGTGGGCAGGTTTCAATCAACAAAGCCGCGCGTGGCGCAAGTCTTACGCTCGAGTTTCCTTGTGTTCCGTAAACTCTGACCGGGTTTCAACGTTGCCCACCCTGCCCATCTAACTGGTCCATTTCATCACCGGACATGGTTCTATCGAGATGATGATTTAAGGCACAGACGCGTGTTGGCCCCGCGTAAACGCGGTAGTTCTTAGTATGGCTGTTCTGCCGAAAAGATGGCCGCAGTACTTCTTTTCGGTATGATGTCAACGTGCCAGTGCTTTGGGTAACCGTCCAGCCAACGCCCGCTGAACGACGGCAAACCTCGGGGTGTGCGCGATTTCCTCAAGTGTCGCGACCCAGAGCGGAACCTCAAAATCCGGAACCGCGTCGTCCGACTTGCGAAGCCGGGCGTCCGCGTCGCCAATGAATGTGGGCAGAAAGGTCTTGCCCACGCCCGAAGCCGCCATCTGCTGGAGGACCAGAAAACTGTCTGCTCCGTTGGTTATATCGTCAGCATTCACGTGTTCCGCCATCCAGTTAGCCGGGAGAGAGCGGCTTAATGCGCCATCAAGCCTCATCCATTTTTGATCTGGGGAACCATCATCATAAACTCCGAACGACAATGTACCCGAGCGTTCCCCAACCAGACCTTCCCCAAGCTGAACCGACGGCCGTACTGCGATATCTGCAGTCAACCGGGGCAGATCATGGTGGCTGTTTCCACTCAACAAAGTCAGTTCCAAGCCGGGGTAAAGATTTGAAATATCAGTCAGTATTTTTGGCAGCACAAGCTGGCAGAGGCTGTCAGTGGATGCAATGCGCACGCGACCGACAGGGGACCGGTTTGCACCCACAATTGCCCGCTCCACCGAAAGGACCGCGTCTTCAACGCCTTCCATGGCAGAAAGAACTGCTCGGGCCTCGGGGAGCGCGCAATATCCCGACGGGCTTTTCTGAAAGATAGTGCAGCCATTTCGCTGTTCGAACGCGGCCACTCTGCGCAGGACCGTTGCATGTGTGACACCCAAGGCAGACGCCGCTGCATTCAACGATCCGTATTTGGTGACGGCAAGCGCGTATCGGATATCATCCCAATTGTCGTTGTTCATAAATTAACAGGGGACGACGAATAACAAACAATTACAAGAAAATTCGTTCAAGCTAACATTCGGTGTATTCAACAGGGAGAAATACCATGAAGAAGAAAATTACGATTTTCGCGGCAGGTCTTTTGTCGGTAGCCGCAATAGGAACAGCCATCGCCCAGGAAAGTCAGAACCCGGCTGTAAAAGCTCGGACCTCAATCATGAAGCTTTATGCCTTTAATCTGGAAACACTCGGCGGAATGATAAAGGGAGAGGTGGAATACGATGCCGAGGCGGCAACTCGGGCTGCCAACAATATTGTCGTTCTGACGCAGATCGATCAATCCGCAATGTGGCCGGCTGGTTCCGACAATGCGTCCGACCCAGCCACCCGTGCCCTGCCCGCCATCTGGGAGAACTTTCCCGACGTCGGAACAAAGGTGCAGGCTGTGGCTGACGCCGCCGTTGCGATGCAGGCTGCGGCAGGACAAGATGTAGAAGCCGTGAAAGCGGCGATGGGACAATTGGGCGGAGCCTGTACGGCATGTCACAAGGCATACAGAGCGCCAGAAAACTGATGAGGCACTGAAGGTGCGGCGTTTCTTGCGATTGGCCGCTGGTGTCGTGATTTTAGTCGGGTTGGCTGGTGTACTGCTGACCCGACCGCAAAGAGTGGATCCGGCGCAACTGAATGATGTCACCGCCGATCTCGTCAGAGGTGAGGCTGTTTTCTATGCAGGCGGATGTGCATCCTGTCACGCGGCGCCGGATGCCACCGGAGAGGAGAAGCTTAAACTCGCCGGAGGGCGTCGGTTTGAAACGGGTTTTGGCACATTCATAGCCCCCAACATTTCCAGTGATCGGGAAGCCGGAATTGGGTCCTGGTCTGCGCTGGATCTGGCCAACGCCCTGCTTCATGGCACGGGTCCCGAGGGGCAACATTATTACCCGGCTTTTCCTTATACGTCTTATGCCAACATGACCTTGGAGGATGTTGCGTCTCTCCATGCCTTCCTCGGCACCCTGCCAGCTGTCGCCGTGGAAAGTAACGCGCATGAGGTCGGCTTTCCATTCAGCATTCGACGCGGGCTGGGGGGATGGAAGCTTTTGTACCTGAAGCCAGGTTGGGTGGTTGAAGGCGACCTGACGGACCAACAAGCCCGAGGCCGATATCTGGTCGAGGCGTTAGGACACTGCGCTGAATGCCACACACCGCGAAATTCCTTCGGTGGTCTGCAACGTGATCTGTGGCTGGCAGGCGCGCCAAACCCAAGCGGCAAGGGTCGCATCCCCGGCCTGACCGCCGACCAGCTTGATTGGTCTGAAGCTGACATAGCGGAATACCTGAGATCCGGTTTCACACCGGACTATGACAGCGCGGGTGGTGAAATGGCGGAGGTCATCGAGAACACATCACAGCTTACAGATGACGACCGCTTGGCGATTGCCGCCTATCTCAAAGCCGTTTCCCTGCCGTCCGCTGCGCCTGTGCCGGAGTAACTGCCGTTCGAGGAAATGGGTCTTTGGTATCGGGAAACCGCCCCTGTGATGCGCCCCGAAACTGACGGTGGTTCAAAAGGCCACAGGATCTTGGCTAAGACGTTCGGCTTGAAAATCGTCAGACCTAAGCCCGATGTGGGAAGGCCCGACCAAGGGTAGCCTGTCTTCAGTATCAAAAAACGCGTCAAACGGCATTGGAGGCGGATATGAAAGCCCAAAAAAAGTTAGGTCAACTTCTAAGCACAGTGGCATTGGCTTCGTTGATTGCAGCGACGCCTTACGTGCCAAAGTTTGACGCAGACGGTCGCCTTCAGTTTGAACCGGTCTACGCGTTCGCCAAAAGCGGCAAGGGCAAAGACGGGGATGATCGCGACGATGACCGGGACGACAACTCGGGATCGGGAAACAGCGGCCGTGGTGGTGACCGCGACGATGGTCGCGACGACGACCGAGATGATGATCGCGACAATGACAGGGATGACGATCGTGACGACGACCGGGATGATGATCGTGACGACAATTCAGGATCGGGCAAAAGCGGTCGTGATGATGATGATGACGATGATGATGACTCAAAGCGCTCCAACAGGGGCAGCGGTAAAAAGGATCGGTCTCAGACCGGCGGCAGACCAACAGGTTCGGCCGGGATAACGAAGGTTGAGACAAATGCGAGCGGCATCGAAGTTCGTTACGCCGACGGAACCAAGGAAGAGATCGAAAACGGTCGCTATGAAAGAAAGAATGCGCAAAACCGAACCGTCGAGGAGCGTCCCGCGACTGGTGCCGACGTCTCACGACTGCGGTCTTTGGCGAACGGCATCTCAATCAACAACGTACGCTCAAGTGGCCAAGGCGGCGCATCTGGCAGTCGCCCCACGAAAATTGAACGCCAAGGCGACAACATCGAAGTGAACTACGCCAATGGGTGGAAAGAAGAGATCGAGTTTGGGCGCTATGAACTGAAAGATCCGTTCAACCGGACTGTTGTTGAAAGAAACGCAACCGCCTCGGATCGACGCAGATTGCAGGCAATCGCAAATTAAACGGCGCTCCTGGCAGAAGTACCCCAGGCGGTCTCTCATAAGCAGAGACCGCCTTATTCATCGAAGACACGGCGATTAGTCTCCTCTGTTCCAAGCATCGTGCGCTATCAAAGCGGCCTCCACCCGATTTCGCGCGTGAAGCTTGGACAAGATCGCCGTCATGTAATGCTTCACGGTTTTCTCCTGAAGACCCAGCCCTACGGCGATTTCCCTGTTGCTCAACCCCTTGGCCACATGGCGCAGGATTTCCTCCTCGCGATGCGTGAGATCATTCAGGATGTCTCTGTTTTTGCGGGCACCGTTTTCGCTGTTGATCTTAAGCAGCACGCGTGAGGCCAGACCCGGCGAGACAAACCCTTCGCCCGCAGCAATGCTGCGCAGAGAAGCTGTCAGCTCGCTCGCTGTCACGCCCTTGACAATGTACCCTATGGCTCCGGCTTCCAGTGCATCCGCAATGTCACTGCTGTTTTCCGAGACCGTCAGGATCGCAATGAAGGGTGGGTTTGTCATTGCCGCAATCATGCGTGTTGCGCTTATCCCGCCTCCCGGCATCGAGAGGTCAAGAATGGCGATGTCTGGCTGATGCAATCCGACGAGCGCTATCGCCTCTTCCGAACTTGAACCGGCGGCGAGAACCTCGAACCCGTCGGCCTCATCCAAGGTACGCTGCAGGCCGTCCCTGAAAATCGGATGATCATCCGCTATAACGACAGATGTGGTCATAATGCACTCATCTTTCTGGGAAATAATGTCATTGCTATTGTGGTGCCGTTGCCGGGGCGCGACGATACACTGAACCTGCCACCAATGCTCTCGACCCGATCTCGCAGGCCCAATAATCCCTGCCCTCCATCGTCGCGCAAAACGGTTTCGTCCGAAGTGTCAAAACCGGGTCCGTCGTCGCTGACCTGAATGACGATGCGGTCACTTTGCACTTCACTGGTGACGGTGCATCGCGAACCCGGGGCATATCTTGCTGCATTGGAGAGCGTTTCCTGCAAAAACCGAAAAACACACAACTTGTCCGACAGTGACAATTCCGGCGACTGGCGACCCTGAAACGAAATCTCCGGCCGCAGCGGGCTGTGTTCCGAGTGATCTTCAACGGCCCTCTTCACGACATCGATGAGAGCAAGATTGTCGATGTCCGGAGCCGACAGCCCCCGCGACAATGCACGAATTTCTGCAAGGGACTTCTGCAAGGATTGATGAATTTCTTCGGCCTCTTTGGGCTTGGCAGACCCTTCGGGAAACGCTGCTTCCAATCGAAGGGCAGCCAGAGACAGGTACTGAGCGGGACCATCATGCAGTTCGGCACCAAGCTTCTTGAGAAACCGATCCGTCTGCGTGGCATATCTTTCCGACGCTTCGACGACACGTGACCGCAACTGGGCGTTCTGCTCGGCCATCTGTTCGCTTTCTGCAAGGCGCTTTTCCAGAAGACGCCCCTGTCGCTGAATTGTGTTGTCACCAATTGCAACAATCGAAAACAACACGATCGTGCTGGCCACAAATGCCGAGCCGACAACCAACCAGCTTGTTCTTCTTGCCTTGGCAAGGTCCAGTTCCAGTTGATCAGCCCTTTCGTAGAACTCCGCAACCGCAATGATTTCACCGGACCAAAGCTCGCGAATGGGGCTGTACACTTCAAGTAAAGGTATCCCAAGGGCCGCTTCGGCGGCGCTTTCGGCATGATCAAGCTCTTCAAAAGAGCCGGAGATTTTTCCGCCCCAAGCTTGCTTCAGATCGTCGGTCAGGCTGAACCGGCTGCCAATTATCGCAGTATCCGAGGCGTGGGCGATGACACCTCCTTGTTTCCAGAATTTGTAGGAAATAACGCGGTCGCGCATTGGCTGGGTCATGAATATCTCGTCCAGTGCCCGGCTTGCCTGCTCCGAAATTCGGTCGCCGTGCGCCAATTCCTGACTGAGGGGGGAAACGATGCTTTCCATATAAAGCGCGGCAGAGTTGGCGGAATTCTGGACGACAGCATTCTGAATTCGATTTGACACCCAGACCCCAACTATCGCGGTCGCAGTGCCCATCACAGCAATGCTGGCCGCAAGAAAAACTCGCGACAGCGACCAATTGCCAATTGTCAAGTCAGCTATTTTTCCTCTCATTGTGAAATCGACTATGAACTACAATCTCTTACCGCACCACAGACCTTGGTCTGACGTGAAATGTCGGCTACTCGAAACCCAGGTTCTGACCCAGAAGCCCACGTCAGGTGTCTTCCATCTTTCTCAGTCTTTGCAGCATCGGGCAGTGAACGTTGCCACTATCACAATTGGCTGTAAGCTCTTTCAAGGCGCGCTCCAGGCGTTTGAGTTCATCAGTCTTGCTACGAACACTGACAATGTGAGCCTCGGCTAATTCTTTGACTGATCGGCAGTCATCGGTACTTCCCTCTGACAGTTCCAAAAGCGCCTTGGCGTCTGAAAGCGGAAACCCCAGGTCACGGCACTTCTTCAGAAAGCGAAGTCTTCCGACATCGTTCGCTGAATAGAGGCGGCGATTGTTCAGAGCTCGCGCGGGTCTTGGTACGATACCTTCGCGTTCGTAATAGCGGATGGTTTCTATTCTGACACCGCTTTGCCGGGAAGCCTCTCCTATCGCAATCATGTGAATTGACCCCTCTTGATCCTGTAGTCGCTACAGGAGTTATACAATCTGACAGTTGGTGCCTCAACTCGATCAAATTGAATACCCACGGAGTGAAACATGAAGAAATACGTGATCCTAAGCTACCTTGGATCGGCTTCTGCTCTGGGCGTCGCAACATGCTGTGTTCTTCCAATGGCCGTGATGTTGCTGGGCTTGGGAGGCAGCTGGTTGGCGGTATTCGGAAAAATTGCTGCGGGAAGTTATTACGTTCTCGCCATCTCAACAGCGCTGGTCGCGATTGGGTGGTTTCTATCTCATCGAAACAGGGCCTTGGGGCAGTTGAAGTGGTGGCTAGCAGGAAGCTCGTTGATCACCGCACTGGCATGGGTCATCGTGTTCAAAGAGGCTCAGATCAACGACTATCTAATCATGAAGATGTGAGACAATGACGAAACAAACCGTGGTGCTCGACAGTACTCTGACTTGCCCTGAATGTGGGCACGTCGAAACCGAGAAAATGCCAACAGACTCCTGCCAGTGGTTCTATGAATGCAAGTCATGCAAGGCCGTTTTGAAGCCGCTGGAGGGCGATTGCTGTGTATTCTGCTCTTACGCGACGGTCCCATGTCCGCCAATCCAGTTGGGGGATGACTGCTGCAGTTAGTATCGCATATGGGGCGGCAACTCTGGGTCAGTCGATGTTGAAACGTTGCATGCGCGCCCAAAATGAAGATCACTTCGCATGGCGATGGTCCGCTAGTTCCGGATGTTTGTAGGCCTCGGGGTATGTCATTGGTTTCGTGGGGCCAAGGGGTACAACACCATTCCAGCTTCGACCAAAATACCCTTGGCGGCAGTGTTCAATTGAACCGCTGTTTTCCACGCCCGGCACGGAATGCGCGCGGCAAAGCCAGCGCCATAGGTTCGGGTAGTCAAGGATCTTGGCACCGTTGAGCTTCATACGCAGGTAATAGACCGGGTCGTGTCGATACAGCGTCGGAAACAGGCGAAGGTCTGCTTCGGTGAAATGATCGCCCGTCAGAAACATGCGACCGTCGCTGGCAAGGCGTGTGTCAAGCTGTGACAGAGTGTCAAAATAGGCGGTGAAAGCCGCCGCATATACGCTTTGATCAGACGAAAATCCGGCTTTGTAGGCACCGTTGTTGATATTGACGTAAACCAGTTCGTTCAGCTCGTCGATTTCTGTCCGAATGGCCGGATCATCCGGGTAAAGAACTGGCCGTTCATCGTTGCCACGCGAACTGCCCAGTTCGACCGCATTGCGATCCAGCATGCGAATGATCTCGGCGCTTTCGTTGTTGACGATGCGCTTTGACTTTTTATCGTACAGGATTGGAACCGATTTTTCTTCAGAACTTTCTGCCCGATATATGTCGCGCACCAGCCTGAAACCCTGGCCAGTGCCGGTCTCGGCGGTGCATTCCGGAAGTGCTGTCCCGGTCAGCGAAGCCACCAGGTCGGGTGCGAATTGCCAGTGGTTCGGGCCTTCAGGGTCTTCTTCGTCTGTTCGGTTGGGAAACATCACATCCATCGAAATACTGCCCTGCAGGCCCAACACGTTGCGGGCCAGTGTAACCCGGTGGCACCACGGGCAGTTGAGCGCGACAAACAGGTGATACCTGCCCGGTTCTGCGGGAAAATCAGTATCGCCGATGGCATGCCGGAAACCGCTGACGCCGCGCACGAATTCCCCTCGGGCGCGGCGCAGTTCGGCATTTGACTGGTCTTCCTGTTTAGAACGGTCCGTCATTGTTCAAGCTTCACCCTCTCAGACGGTGGTGCAGAATGATAGGCACCGCAAGCTCTTCTTCATCACTTAGATGGCGTTTCAGAAAGGCCTCGATCACTTCCGACGTATCGCGCAGCGCTCCGACCTCTGAACGTGCCTGGGCCTCATCCAGATGGATCAGCTTGATCGCCCGATTGGCTGTTCGGGTGTATTGATCAAGGACCAGATCAAGATCAGCATGATCCTTTTCCAATACCTCCAGGCCCGCATCAAAGCGGGGGTCCGCCGCAGAGAGTTCGGGAAAATAACTGCGATCTTCCCAGCCGTGATGGCCGCGCAGATTGCCGACAAGCGCGTTGCCATAATAGGACAAACGGGCGGCGTACGCGTCGGGTGACACCGTTCGGTCCAGAAAATGCTCGGCATCGGTCCGAACCAATTCGGCAAGACGGCGAAACATCTGATGGGCGCCCAGCCAGTGGCGCGTTTTCTCTTTGAAGCCGGGATGGGAGTCCCAACTGTCGCGCGGATATGTCTCGAGCAAGATCTGCATCTCGCCCGGCATGTTTTCGGTTCGGATATAGTGGTTATCAAGCATGAGCTTACTCCTTTCCGCAAGGATGTGTGGCCCAAATGTTCCGACCGTTAGACCCACGGCTGCACAGCCGCTGTCTATGTCCGCACACCGGCAAAGCGAATTCCGCTCAAATCCGAGACACTGCGTTTCCATGTCGTGATATCGCGCAGACTGAAATCGCTCAGCGATGGGTGACCGCAGGCTCTTGCCAATACTTGCATCAGTTCGACACTCGCACCGAAGTAGCGCGCAAGCCTCTCCGCGCTGACTTGTACATCCAGCCTTTTCCGCAGCTCGGGTTTCTGCGTCGCTACACCAACCGGGCAATTGTTGGAATTACACATGCGAGCCGCAATACAGCCAACGGCCTGCATGGCCGAATTGCTGACCGCAATTACATCAGCGCCCAAAGCCATTGCCTTGGTGAAATCCTCGGCCACGCGCAGCCCGCCGGTGACAACCAGTGTAACTTCGTGGCCTGTTTTTTGATCCAGATGCGCCCGGGCACGTGCAAGCGCCGGGATCGTGGGTACCGAAATATGATCACGGAAAATCAGCGGAGCGGCGCCAGTGCCACCGCCCCGACCATCCAGAATGATGTAATCGGCGCTGGCCGCCAGCGCAAAGTCGATGTCGTCCTCGATGTGATTTGCGGACAATTTAAAGCCAATCGGAATACCGCCAGAGCGTTCCCGCACCTCATCCGCCAGTTTGCGGAAGTCTTCCGGGCCTTCCAGATCTGGGAAGGTCGCAGGCGAAATCGCGTTTTGGCCCGGCTCCAGCCCGCGCACCTCGGCAATTTTTCCCTGCACCTTTTCGCCAGGCAGGTGGCCACCGGTCCCGGTTTTCGCGCCCTGTCCCCCTTTGAAATGGAAGGCTTGTACGCGTTCCACCAACTCCGGCCGCCAGCCAAACCTGGCCGAGGCGAGTTCGTAGAAGTAGCGAGAGTTTTCCGCCTGCTCTTCCGGCAACATGCCACCCTCTCCGGAACAGATGCCGGTCCCGGCCAGTTCGGCGCCACGTGCCAATGCGGTCTTTGCCTCCTCAGACAGGGCCCCAAAGCTCATGTCGGAGACAAATAGCGGGATATCCAGTTTCAGCGGCTTGGTGGCCCGTGGGCCGATTGTGACCGAGGTCGATACCAAGGCGCCATCCAGCAGTGGCTTTCGCGCCATCTGCGCGGGCAGAATCTGGATGTCGTCCCAATGCGGCAAATCTTTGCGCGGCACGCCCATGGCGCCCATTTCCCCGTGGTGACCCAACTTGGAAAGGCCGTCCCTTGCCAGTTCATGAATGCGGGCAACCGTTGGCTCTTCGGGGGTCGGCGTCGCCTTGGGCACATCGCTCACCGGTTCGGGTGCCGGGTCGCCCTCGGACAGGTCACCCAGTCTGGTGTGGCTGCCGTCGCAGAACGGAGCATTGGCGCTGGCTTTACAGCGGCACAAAACAGCCGGGCCGTCCTTTTCTGCCATGAACTTCAGCGGGGCAATCCCGGTTCCGGTGTGGCTGCCGTTGCAGAAGGGCTGTTTTTGCGAGCGCCCGCACCGGCACCAGAAATAGGTTTTACCTTTCTCAAGCTCGACACGTTCCGGGGTCTTAGCGGCGATGATGGGTGGTGTGGTTGTCATGTCTTAATCCAATCTGTCGCGATCATGGGGTAAGGAGTAGTCGATACAGGGACCTATCGGGATGACCCGCGACGGGTTCACCGTTTCATGACTGGCATAATAGTGGTCCTTGATATGCGCCATGTTGACGGTCGCTGCGACGCCGGGCTGTTGGTACAGATCCCGTACATATTCCGACAGATTAGGATAATCCGCGATCCGGCGGATATTGCATTTGAAATGACCCACATAAACCGGGTCAAAACGCACAAGCGTCGTGAACAGGCGCCAGTCTGCCTCGGTAGTCTTGTTTCCGGTCAGGTAACGCTGTTTGCCCAAACGCTCGTCCAGCCAGTCCAGGGTTTCGAACAAAGGGACGACCGCCTCTTCATAGGCATCTTGCGTGGTGGCAAATCCCGCCTTGTAGACCCCGTTGTTCACGGTGTCGTAAATCCGGTCATTCAGGGCATCAATCTCGGGGCGCAGCTCCTTTGGATAGTAGTCCCCCGGCTTTGCTCCGATCCCGTCGAACGCCGTGTTGAACATCCGGATTATTTCGGGGGACTCGTTCGAAACAATGGTCTTGGTCTTTTTGTCCCAGAGAACCGGTACTGTCACCCGCCCGGAATAGTCCGGTTTTGCAGCGGTATAGACCTGGTGCAGAAAATCTGCGCCGTTGATTGTATCCGGCACGGCACCTGGACCGGGTCGAAGTGTCCAACCGTTCTCTGCCATGTACCAATGCACGACCGAGATCGAGATCATTTTCTCCAGTCCCTTGAGTGTGCGAAAGATCAGCGTTCTGTGCGCCCAAGGACACGCCAGAGAAACATAAAGATGGTAACGCCCGGCTTCGGCCTTGAACCCGCCTTCGCCGCTTGGTCCGGGCGCGCCGTCTGCTGTGACCCAATTCCTGAACTGTGGTGCCCGCCGCACGAACCGACCTGCGGTATCCGAGGTGTTGTACCATTGATTTACCCAGCGTCCTTCTTGCAGAAGTCCCATGAGCTGTCCTTTCCAAGCCGCAAACCGTGCCACGTGTTAAGACGTGCCGCATCGTTTCGCTTCAGACTAACTGGTTCATTTTTTCAACCCAGAGACTAATATTAGCCCACCTTGTTCTAATTTGGAGAACGATGCCGTGGGCCAGATGGAAGACATGCGACTGTTCGTTGCAGTCATAGAAGCGGGCAGCATAACGCGGGCTGCCCAGAGCCTTGGAATTGCAAAATCCGCTGTCAGCCGAAGGGTTTCTCTACTGGAGGGTCGCTATGAAACTGTTCTGATCGACCGGCAGCGTGGAAACTGGGAAATAACCGAGACCGGTCGCGAACTGTTTCAGAGAGCAACCCGACTGGTACAGGATATGGATGAAATCACGGATGATTTCACAAGCACTTCCGCCGTGGTCGAAGGACCGTTAAGTGTAAGTGTTCCGCTGGAGTTTGGTGTTTCATTCCTTCAGCCCGCACTTTTTGACTTTAAGCGGAAATACCCGCAAATCCGGCTCACCGTAAACTTCGACGAACGCCAGGTGGATCTGTCCCGAGAGAATTTCGATCTGGCTATCCGGATAACGAACGAACCCGAGGCCAAGCTACTCGCAACGCGTGTCGGCTCTGTTTGGCATGGACTGTTTTGCAGTCGAGGGTATCTGGAGACTCATCCTGCCCCAAAAGAACTGCGAAATCTCCATGACCATCAGTTGTTGTTCTTTGGATCAGCCCACCGCGCAACATGGGAGTTTCTTTCAACACCCGGAAAGACGGAAATCTTTGAGTTCCAACCATACCTCAACTCCAACAGCGGGACGTTCTTGCTGAACGCCATGAAGCAAGGATTAGGAATAGCCCGCCTTCCCAATTTCATCCTTGGACATCTGCAACACTCTGACGACATTGTTCAGGTCCTACCTGAAGTAAAAATCGAAAACTGGGGCATTTTTCTGGTGCATGCTGAAAACAGACGTATGAACCGCCGCATGAGGTTATTTACCGAAGCCATCAAAACCTTCTGCGCCCGGTCACAAAAAAGCATCCAGGAGTCTGACACCGCATAATAAGGTGGCCGCAATATTACTGGCTCTCCATTGTGAATTCCCGCTTCAACAGTGTGATCGTGGCTTGGAGTGAGAAACCCAAATGCGCTGGACACGACAGTTTCTTTCAAGCCGCACACATGAAGTTGCGACAGCTTACTCCCGGATGATGCCTGAATCACAATTCAGGAATGTGGACCTGATCCTAATACTCTTGGTCCTAGTCGGATATACGCGGCGGGCGCGGAACTTTCCAAAAGGGCTAAAACGACCAGCTTCGGCAAGCATTTGGTTTCTTTTGGCACTTCCCGCTAAACACCCGCCTCTGTTGACACGACTTCTGACTTCGATCGGAGCCACTTGAGAAACAGCATTACCTCAGGTCGATGATGATCCGGCAGAGTGTGGATGTAGTAGACGCCAAATAATGGCTCAGAAAACAACTCCACCATTCTGCCTGCCTGAAGATCATCCTGAAAAAAAGCACGCGCTGTGTAGGCAATGCCGTCGCCCCTACGAACGGCAGCCATGATCAGGTTACCCGGCATGTGATTGACTGAGAGAGGCTGCTCTGGAACGACACCGTGGAAGGTAAACCAGTCGCTCGCTTCGTTTGTTCCCAATTCTTGCAACCACAGAAACTGCGTTAATGATTCCGGACTGTTCAGGTCCTTACCTTCAACCAATTCCGGCGTGGCGACGACAATCATGTCAGAAATCAGAACCGGGTCTTCATCCGGCCTTGGCCTACGTTTGTCATGATATCGAATTGCTATGTCGATCCCACCCGGACGAGGTTCAACCAACTGTGACGTTGGATTAAGCATAAGTGTAATTTCCGGGTGTGCGCGTTGAAATTCAGCCATACGCGGAAGTAACCACTCCACGGCGAAGGCTGGTGACATCGTGACCTGTACTGGCCGGTTTGTTGCTGCCTCTGTTACGCGCTCCACGCCTCGGCCAACAATTTCAAAGCCTATACTGAGCTCACGAGCCAAACGTTCCCCCTGAGAGGTCAACGAAATACCTCGGCCACGTTTTTCAACCAAAGGTATGCCCAGGTGCTTTTCCAGGGACTTTACCTGCTGACTGACTGCAGCTTGCGTTACGTTCAAGCATTCTGCGGCCAAGGTGTAGCTGCCCACTTCTGCCACGGCAGAAAAGGCGCGGAGGGCGTTCAAAGACGGCAGGTTCAACCAATTCATATGATAGTTTTTCTAATATATGGGCAGAACAATTGACTCGCATAACGGCGACGAATTGGCAATGCTTGGGTGAAGACAGTCGAACTCGATCACGCCGACTTGGCGAAAAAAACTATCGTCCGTGTCGCCAACTCTCGAACAAAGGGAGCTATCCAAATGCAAGGTTTTGAAGGTGGTTGCTACTGCGGTGCAGTTCGTTACCGGATTAACACGGCCCCAGTCTGGTCTGGCCATTGCCATTGCAGATCATGTCAAATGGCACTTGGCGGGGCTTTTGTCACTTGGGCAAAAGTGGCGTCCGAGGATTTTGCTGTAACAAAGGGCGAAATCCGAACAGTTCAAAAAACACCAGGTGTCACGCGCGGCTTTTGCCCGCAGTGCGGCACCACTCTGACCTATGCAGCCGAGGGGGAGATCGAAGGTCAGGACTGGAGTAAGGACGCTTGGTTTGCCGCTTCCACCTTGGACGATCCATCCGCTGCAGAGCCCAAGGCCCATATTTTCGTTTCTCACAAACAACCGTGGATCAAGCTCAATGACGGCCTTCCTAAGTTTGAGGAGTTTTAGACGAACCGCGGAGTTACACTGGAGGAAAACACAATGAGTACTGCTTTTTCGTACGCCTGCAAAGACTGCGACGGCATGGAAACCTGCCCCGGCAAGGTCGTGGCTTCTACAGAAGATGAAGTATGGAAATTGATGGAACTTCACGCGGTGATCGCGCACGGAGAAGATCCGAGCACTTGGGATGCTGAGACACGCGATTATCTAGGCAAGCTGATAAAAACTCACGACTTCGGCAAATAGTTCGCATTCAGCGAAGTGTTGGGATCAGTACGGGTCCACCCCAGCCCGAATACTTGCCAAAGAACCTTCGTCCCAATTCCGAGTTCACTGGAATGTTAATGGTAGCGGTTCACTTGCTGCTGCATCTGGGTGCAAAGACGCAGGATACGAACCAATGGGCGAACGAAACCTGCTGTGTGTGCGGTCTGTGCAAACGTGGCGTTTGAGGTCTGACGAAGCATATCGATCTCCTGTGTCTGACCTTACGTTAACCGCCATCACAGGAGAGGTCTGTGAACTAGGACACAGACGTTTGCCAATCGCCTTGGAGGCCACCGACGCAGCGTGATTGGTATGCAAAGCGAGGCTCAACGAAGTCCAACAGCCAGATCCTTTGCGGAGGCTTTTTCAAAGCTTGCCTATAAGCTGGAAGCAACAAGTTTTGCCATTGGCCTTCAATCCGCTTGCTGTCGCTTTGGCATTCAGCATTCTTTCTGATTTTCCTCCGGTCCCCACTGGGAACAATCGATTTAAGTCTTTCAAAATGATATACTGCTAAAGCTTGTTAGCCGGGAGATCAGAATGGAACGGCGTCTTGCCACAGTGCTTGCGACGGACGTTGTCGGATACTCCGCGTTGATGCAACGCTCTGAAGCGGACACAGTTAAGCGCCTTAAGCGATTGCGGGATATCGTCAGCGATTTGGCGGAGCGTCATGGTGCTCGGGTCATAAGCTGGGCTGGTGATGGAGCGTTGGCGGAGTTCACCAGTCCGGTTTCAGCGGTCCGAGGGGCCTTTGAATTGCAGCGTGAACTATCGGCCCCTCATAACGCACAGGAAATCGGCCTCCAGTTGCGGATCGGCATACATCTTGCCGATGTGATTGTTGATGGGAAAGATCTTCTGGGAGACGGTGTGAATATCGCCGCCCGCATTCAGGCAGAGGCCCAGCCGGGCGGAGTTCTGGTTTCAAGCGCAGTATTCGAACAAGCCAAACGTGGGGCGCAGGTGCGGTTCATGCCCATGGGTCACCGGCGTTTCAAAAATATTGAAGATGCAATCGAACTTTATGCGATTGAGGGAGACCTCGGACTGCACAGTTGCATGCTTACGAAAGGCTTGCCTCAATCACAGGCTGCCAAGCCTCAGCAACGTGATAACGGTGTTATTGTTCTTCCCTTCCAGAACCGCAATATCGATCCAGAGCAGCAGTACTTTGCGGAAGGTTTTACAGAAGACGTTATCACAGAGCTTTCCCGCTTCACCGAGTTGTTCGTGATTTCACGAAATGCCAGCTTCTCGTTGGAAGGACGCGATTGCGCGCCAGAATCGATATGTAACGAAACGGGTGTTCGGTATGCGGTTGAGGGGGGCGTAAGGGTTTTGGGAAACCGCGTGAGGATTTCCGCGCATCTTTTTGATGCGGCTCGTGGTGCGCAGGTTTGGTCCGAAAACTACGACTGCGACGTGCACGAATTGTTCGATGTTCAGGACGATATGGTTGCCAAAATCTCGGCCGCCGTCGCGGGTCGCGTCGAGCGGCAAGCGGAAAAATCTGCCCGGGAAAAACCTACGGAAGATATGGCCGCTTACGATTGCCTAAAACGAGGGCTTCACCATCACCGCATTGGCGGGGTCACACGCGAGAATGCCGAAGCCGCCATAAAATGGTTGAATAGAGCCTTGGAAAAAGACCCCGCGTTCGGTCGCGCTCAGGCATGGCTGGCCTGCGCTGTAGCAACACGGGACGAATGGCTTGGGATAAAGGACGAAGACCGCTACTGGGAAATGGGGCGGCGCGCTTTGGAATTGGACTGTAATGACGCTGAAGTGCATCGGATCATGGGGTCACTGTCCCTGTACAAAGAGGACTTTGACAATGCGCTTTATCATTACACGCGCGCGCTCGAGATTACGCCAAACCACGCGTACATAGTGGCGCACGCGGGCAATGTTCACAATTATCTGGGCGACGGAGAAAAGGGTTTGGTCTTCCAAAGGCGCGCCGAAGCTCTTGACCCGTTCCTTCCAGAGTATTGCCGGGAAGTGGGCGTCATTGCGCACTATGTCTTGGGGGACTGGGAAGCTTGTTTTCAGGCAGCAACAGCATTCCCGCGACGGACCCGGCGCGCAGCCGCATATCGAGCCGCAGCTGCCCTGCATTTGGGCGACCCGGAGCGGTTGAATCGCGCTATTCGACGATTGGCCACGATTGATCCGGAATTCGATATAGAAGGGTTTCTTTCTGTCGAACGCTTCCAAGACAAGCGGCGCAATGAGCAGCTTCGGGAAGAGATGTACCAGGTGCTGACCATCATGAACAACGGTCTCTTGCGTGCGGTCGTGTGACGAACTTTCGAAACGCAGCAAGTTCTTACTTGCAAACCCGCCGCACATGCAAACACACGAGATGTGTCGAACCCTCTTATTCATCAGAACGCCATTTGTTCAGAAACAACTGACGGCGCGCAAAACCAGTTCGTGACACCTGCTGAGGCGGCTCCAAGCTCCGCCGTATTGCCTGTTGCAACATCAGCGAGGATTATTATTGCCCATGTTGCGTGAAACTGCCCCGGACAACCGCTGCTGCCTCCGAAATTGGGTTTTGGGTTCGTCTGCACGTTAAAAAGTTCGTTTCCGCGCAACTCAAACATTGACGGCAGGCGCAGTAGATTTCGCTTTCTAATGCCTGTTGCCCTCAATTATCGTCTGGTTTCGGCGCGCGCTAGCAAACTCGAACCAAAAAAATCAAGGCGTCGGCGATTAATGGCCCGGCGTTTTTTTCGTTTTTGGCCTCAGATTTACGAAATATAGGCGCTACTGACCTCGTTAATGGGTGCCAAAACCGCCGAAATGGGTTCGTATTGCCTGGCGGTTCACAGCTGTTCCGTTGGGCATAAATAACCCATAATCGGCAGCTCCCAAAATTTAAAGCATTGATTTTTATATATATTTATTATCACCCTTGATTATGCCGCGGCCACTTCGCCCATCTTGACAACTCATTGTCGCCCACAAAAAAATTTAGGCAACAAAAAGGCCGCCCCAAAGGGCGGCTGCTACTTCAGCTTTTTGTTCTTCTAGAATTCTGAGGTTCTGTAGAGCTCCACTCCCGCCGCTTTGGGTTCCCAAACTGGCAAGATCCCTCGAGATTTTAACTTCCTTCGGGCTTCCGGAACTGTTGTTGCCATTCTCGTCGCAACGTCGGTGATCTTTTGGTAGTCCACCTTGAAACGGTCCACGCTAGCAGGGCTAACAAGATCACGCATCTGCCCCATGTGTCTAGTTTGTCCGCAAATTGTCAGAACCGGTTCCATTCCGTCTGGTGGAGTTCGAAGAAGGAAGTCGACTGAGGTGGCACAGTATTGAACAAGTGCCCATTCTGTGGAGAACTCTGTTGTGTTCTCCTATTTCAATGTCGCGCTGATACTGACAATTGTTCAAACGGTTATTGTGCCCTGAGAAGAGTTTCAGAAGGGCTTTCACCAAACAATTCACGATAATTCTTTGCGAAACGTCCAAAGCTTACAAATCCGTATTTCAGTGCGGCCTGCTTGACAGATTGAGGTGGGTCAGAAGGATCTGACAGCCACTCTTTGGCACCAGTCAGTCGCAACTTATAAATGAACTGCATAGGAGTAATTCCATAAACTCCGTCAAACGCTTGATATAAGGTAGTTCTTCCTACTCCGGCGCCTTCACACAGGGTAGCCAAATTAACATCTTCATATCTGTTCTTTCGCGCGAATTGGAGAGCTCGACCCACAGTCTTAAAATCGGGGCTTGGAAGCAAATTCTTGTAGGCCTTCTTAGGCACGCATTCGAGAAGAAATTCGCCTAGAAAGGAAAACATATCTTTTTCATGTGTTGGTGGCATGAACAAACCGCCAGTGAAGTCTCTATGGAATTTAGTGACGGAAAACATGCGTGTAATGCGGGATTTAAGTTGGTGTAGTTGATTGTCGTGGAGTTGCAGTAGCACGTGGTTCGAGTCGATCTCGATGAATTTAGATCCAGCAATGCGGTGAATCGCTTCGATCAACCGCGTTCTGCGTATTGCAAGCATAATGGATGTACGGTTGCTAGCGCTGGTAGTGAACTCAACTCTGCCATCAAGCAGGAACACATCTCCTGGTGCTGCTTCCCAACCATCCAGTTTGTAGGTTCCTTGCCAAGTGATTGGCAGGACAAGCCCGACCCAGTCTTTTGCAGCGAGCATTCTCCAAACTGTATTGGCATCACATTTGACCTTTGAGAGGATAGCGTCGGCGCCAAATACCATCTCTGCACGCAACCCAAGCGGCCCACCACCCAGTTGAACCAACTCGGTCTCTCTGACCGGGAAGTCATTCATATAGGTGTGAAAAGTCGTTTTAGGTGACCACATTGCAATCAAAAATCTTTCAGACTCTCGGCGGTTATTCTGAAGAGTGTAATTCACGAACTTTAGTTGTCCCAACATTAATGAAAACTCGAAGTCGCAAAAATTTTAAGCAACGGAAGAATCGAACACTGAATCCTCTTTGATGAGAACATCTTTCGTGGAAGCATCGCTACTTAAGCGGGTTAAAGCTATTTAAATTCATGAACTTAAACAACTTTCTCCGACGGCTTACGAGAGCTCGGTTCTCTCGCCATTGGAGCAAATAGGCAAAGAAAAGGCGGGGGAGTTCCCCTGATGGGAGGCAAGAATGAACAAGAAACCATTAATTTCAGCAATAGGGCTTTCTCTTCTGTTAGCGCCATTTGCTTACGCCCAATCCTTTGACATCGTAATAAAAAATGGCCGCGTAATGGACCCCGAAACGGGTTTCGACGCTACGGCCAATGTTGGAATCAACAACGGCTTTGTTACTGAAATAAGCACTGACAACTTGGAAGGCATTAGAGAGATTGATGCCTCCGGACATGTGGTTGCGCCAGGGTTCATAGATTATCATTCACACGGTCAGGACCTGTTTGCCCAACGCCTATACGCTCGTGATGGCGTAACAACTCCCATGGATTTGGAAATCGGTCAGTACCCAATAAGCAGCTACTACGACTATTGGGATGGAAAATCGATTGTAAACTATGGCGCCAATGTATCCCATGCTTTCGCCAGATTGGCTGTTCTGGATGGATTGGACCCCGGGGGAAGGGTTTTTTACGAAGGTTCGGCCACACGCGCGATGGATGACGGTCAGCAGTGGAAAACGAAGCTGTATGATCCCCTGGACGAGGCCGCAATTTTGGAGGCGGTTGAAAAAGGATTGCAGCAGGGTGGTATCGGGATTGCATACCCGATTGGGTACTACACCGTTGTTGGAAGTCCGGAGGTCATGGCCGTTACTTCTCTCGCGGCAAAGTATGATCTCCCGATAACAACACACGTTCGGTATCTCTCTCAAATTCCACCCAGCGGTTTCATGGGTATTACCGAAATGCTGACAATTGCCAGGGAAAACAACGTTCCGCTGCTGGTTCACCACGTCCCAAGCAATTGCCTTGGCTTGACGGAGAAGTGTTTGGATTTAATCGACAACGCACGTGCGCAAGGGCAGAAAGTCATCGGTGAATTCTATCCGTATAATTACGCAGGAACCTACGTGGATGCAGACTACAACAAGCCCGGATACAAGGAGCGATTGGGCGTTGAAGCGTCAGACTACATTGTAACAGAAACTGGAGAGCCGCTGAACGACGAAGAGTTTGACCGACTGCGGACAGAAGCGCCCGAAACACAGTTGCTAATGTACACAATGAAAGACGAGTACATCATGGAGGCGATGACCAGGCCTGGTGTAATCGTTGGTTCAGACGCGATGCCCTACATAGTCGACGGCGGGCTGAATGGTGATTTCGAGACGCCGTACGGTGCGGGCGCCGGGCACGCGCGGGGTGCTGGTACTCATGCAAAAGTACTCCGCATGGCGCGGGAAACTGGCGCCATCTCGCTGATGGACGCACTTTCTAAGATGACCTACGAGCCAGCGGCTTTTCTGGAGGACCACGTCCCGCAGATGAAACTTCGCGGGCGCATTCAGGAGGGCTCAGTCGCGGATATTACAATTTTCGATCCGGAAAACGTGACCGATAATTCCGGGCCGGAAAACGGGAAAAACTCTCTCCCATCGTCAGGTATTCCCTATGTGATAGTCAATGGCACCATCGTTGTGGACGACTCAGTGGTTCAGAATGTCCCGGCCGGTGTCCCGATTAGAGGCAAGGTAAGCCAGTAGCCATAGCCGGTGTACTCGGCTCAAAACAACAAAACTCACACCGTATCAAGCTCCATGGCGCCGCTTAACCAAAGAATCTTTGACCGGTAGAGAGCCCTTCAAATCAAGGAGAACATCATGACTTGCAACAGATTATTCGGAGCAATTTTTTACACGGCCTCGATCTTTGGAGCCACAGCGAACGCGCAAGATAGCTCTGTACTCATTACGAATGTTGATGTTTTTGACGGCGTAAATGAAACGCTCATAGAAAATGTGAACGTCCTCATCGACGGCAATATTATCTCAAAGATTTCGCAAGAAGAACTTTCGGAAAACGACGGCCTGGTTGTTGAGGGCAATGGGCACACACTGATGCCCGGCATCATTGAGGGGCACTCTCATCTAGCTTTATCCGGGATAACGTTCGCTGACGTGCTTTTCGAGTTGCCAGGTTACCAATCCATCCGTTCTGTCGATACCGCTCGAGACATGCTGATGAATGGTGTGACCACAGCACGCGATATGGCCGGTGAGGTTTTTAGCCTCAAGCGTGCGATTGACGAGGGTTCTATTGTCGGACCTCGTATTTACCCGTCAGGTTCAATGATATCTCAAACAAGCGGCCATTCGGATTTCAGAGTCAGGAACGAGCGCAACCCATTGCTGGGTGGAGAGCCGCCAATCACTGACTTAACGGGAAACAGTACACTGGTAGATGGGGTCCCAAAGGTGCTCGCCGCGACACGCGAACAACTGCGGCTTGGAGCATCACAGGTCAAACTTGCTATTGGCGGCTCAGTTAGCGGACCCAACGACCCATTAGACACAACGCAGTTTACGTTTGAAGAAATCCAAGCAGCCACAGCAGCCGCGGAAAACTGGGGAACTTACGTTACCGTACACGGCTACACTCCTCGAGCCGTTAATCAAGCAATTGATGCCGGAATTAAGGTGGTCGAGCATGGTCAACTTCTCGACAAGCCAACATTGGAGAGGATGGCGAAAGATGGGATCTGGTTGAGTATTCAACCGTTTACGCTATGCAGCGAGCCTGGACTGAATGATGCACAGAACGCAAAACAAGCTATTGTGTGCCAAGGTACGGGATCAGTCTATGAGTGGATCAAGGGGCTTCCTGAACTAAAGGTTGTTCACGGAACCGACATCTTTATTAGCCCTGGGCCAGGAATTGGTGTCAGCGAGCAAGTCGAACAGATGGAACGGCTGCTGGACTGGTTTACGCCCTACGAAATACTGAAAATGTCGACCGGTAACTTTACAGAGTTGCTCCAGCTTTCCGGGCCAAGAAACCCATACCCAGGAGTGATCGGGCGTGTTGAAGAAGGCGCGTTGGCAGACTTGTTGCTAGTCGACGGCAACCCTCTCGAAGACCTAAGCGCAGTGACGGATCGCGAAAACATCAAAATCATTATGAAAGACGGGGTGATCTACAAAAACACTCTCGAGTGAAGATGTTGTACGCAATCGGAAGGGATGAAAAGTGAATTTTCTCGAACCCAAAAGTCTATCACAACTTACACTATCTACCCTCGCCGCAGCGACACTTACAGCATCCACGGCAGCTGCTGAGGAAGATTGGCAATGGGGTGCCCAACTCTACTTCTGGGGAGCGTCCGTTGGCGGAGAAACCACAACTGGTGGCAATGTCGATATCAGCATAGACAAGATTATCGAGGACCTGAATTTTGGTGTCATGGGCACTCTCGTCGCGCGAAACGACCGATTGTCTTTGATAGCTGACGTCATCTATCTTGATGTAGATGAGTCTGATAGCACTTCCGTCAACTTGGGCGGAGCAAGTGTTCCAGTTACTGCGGATATTGGTCTCAAAGGCTTCATAACCACACTTGGAGCCGGCTACCGCGTGCTTGAGACTAGTGGTGGGTCGCTTGATATCACCGGGGGTGCAAGGGCCTTGTATTTAGACGGCGACGTGAGTGTTAGTGGACTTGGCGCTCCAATCGCCGAGTCGGAATCTGGCACAAACTGGGATGCGGTTATTGGCTTCAGAGGTGAGACAAATATCAATGAGGATTGGTATGTCAGCTACTACGCAGACATCGGCACCGGCGACAGTGATCTAACGTGGCAAGCAGCGGCAGCCATTAACTACAGGTTAAATTCCGTCGACCTAACCGTCGGCTACCGATACTTGGACTGGGACTTAGGCGAATTTGGACCTTTCAGTGAAGTTACCCTTTCCGGCGCATTTTTGGGAGTAAAAGTACCTTTCTAACGTTGCGGTACGTAAAAGTTGAGCCCCGCGAAACTCGAATGGTTCGACTTAAAAATCTGAACGGAAGGGATTAGCCGGATGCCAAGATTCTCGATGCGCGGAGCCGCAATGGCTTTTCTTACATTCGCTTTCTTCTTTGCGGCAGTGCCGTTGCTGGCCGCAGAAGATAACCTTGTTTCGTGGGATGCCCTTGTGCCCTCGGTAGAGCCTTATGACGACCCGTTTCTGGAAATGAAGTACGAGCATAAGTCCGACCTGCGGAAAATTCTGCTTGACCAAATTGCCAAGGAACAAGGCCAAAATGACCCCGAAGCTAGCAAAGCAGCCGAGCAGGCCCGCAACAGGTTAGATGCAGCTGGGCTCAATGCCGACCAGCTTTTGGAACAGCGTCTAGTTGTCATGGAGCGGCGCGAAGAAGAATCAACGGGTGTGACCACCAGACTCCTAGGTGCTGAGCTGACTTTGGACGGCTATGCGCTGCCACTGTCCGTCACGGCGGGAAAAGTTTATGAATTCCTTCTGGTGCCTTGGATAGGCGCTTGTATCCACACTCCGCCTCCACTGCCAAACCAGATCATCCATGTGTCGGTCCCAAAAGGTTTGATTCTAGAAAACCGTTTTCAAAGTATTCGTTTGACCGGCGTTCTGCGGCACGAGCCTAGGGTTCATAAACTGTTCCTCGTCGACGGATCTACTGACATCCCTGTGTCATACAGTATGGCAAACGTCACAATATCCGGAACGCCGCAGAATATTGTTGCATCATCAATGTCGGATCTGCCTGTTCTGGACCGCGCGCAGGTATGGGTAAACAGCCTTTTCACAACGGCCATGACATCTATCCGGAACGGAGAAACAACCGGGGCATTGTTTACAGCCTTATTTCTTGCCTTCGGATACGGCGCTTTACACACCTTGGGCCCGGGGCACGGAAAAGCGGTCGTTATTTCCTATTTTGTCGGCTCTGGCGGTAGCTTGCGGCGCGGACTCGTGATGGGCTTCCGTATAGCAATAATTCACGTTGTTTCGGCCGTGGTAGTTGTTTTCTTGTTGGATTTCGCCGTACGTCAAACCACTGGTGCAGCACCTTCAGACTATCGAGCCATTCGCCTAGTCAGTTACGGGCTGATTATTGCGATTGGTATGTTCATGCTATGGAAAGCGCTTTCAGCAATGCGGCTTGCGTTGAAAGCTGGGGATCTCGGAGCCCCGGCACATGATCACGATCACCACGATCACCATATTCACGGATGCGCCGCCTGCGCCGCGAGCACCGCTCCAGCGGGCAGCGTTTGGATCGCGGCTGCTGTCGGTATAGTGCCGTGCACCGGCGCTTTAATTGTCATGCTTTTTGGGCTTGCAAACGACTTAATCGTACCAGCAATTCTGATGGTTTGCGCAATATCACTCGGCATGGCTATGGCAATGTCAGCCATTGGCATTGCTGCCCTTTGGGGCCGCAGCTGGGCCTATGGCCGCTTTGACATGACGGATAAGCGGCGACAAACCTTCGAACTAAGTACGCGCTTGGTAGGTGCCATTTGTGTTCTTGCAATCGGCGTGACCCTATTCTGGATCAACTACAAGCATTCACCCGCAGCGACTTTGCCTCAAGCAGAGTTGGCTTCAAGCTTTTATTAGCGAGAGCTTTGTAAATTGACGACGGCAGGTTTACTCGCCCCGCTTCTATTGATCTTGATCTGGCGAGCGGTACGTCGAGCTAGAAGAATTCAACATGTTCTGACAGCTCACCTGTGGATTTTCGCAATTTGGAGAAAAAGCGTTCCACACATATTTGCTCTCGGTATCAAAATGAATCGAATTAGCAGATTTTTTTCAGTCACAGACACCATGAAACGATTTGTTTCTGTCAAACTTGAGAGTTCGCAGACCAAGGACCTGTCGAAAGCAACATGTAACCTTGAGCTAAGCAGTCGGATAAAATCCTTTTTCGTGGCTTCATTATTGTTGGTTTTACCTTCAACCCTGTGGGCCTTGGATCCCGCTAACCGAGCCGTGAGGATTACTGATGATGTAGCAACTGACTCCGACGTGGGCGTTCGAAGTGGAGATTTTATAGCTGCTGACCTGCCCCCCGCAAAATCCCTCACCATGAAGTAGAGTCTGCCCAACCTATGTAGGAGCAGACGAATGCGTAAGAGCCGTTTCACCGAGGCGCAAATCATCGGGATGATCAAAGAGCAGGAAGCCGGGATGCCGACAGCGGAGGTGTGCCGTCGGCATGGGCTGAGCCCGGCGACCTTTTACAAGCTGAAGTCCAAGTATGGCGGCATGGAGGTGTCGGAGGCGGCACGGCTGAAGGCGCTGGAGGATGAAAATGCCAAGCTGAAGCGGCTGCTGGCAGACACGATGCTCGACAATGTGGTTCTGAAAGACCTGCTGGGAAAAAGCTGACGGCACCGAAGGAGCGGCGAGAGGCAGCGCTCAATGCGATGCGGGATCATGGCATCTCGCAGCGCAGGGCCTGCCGGCTTGTCGGTGTCGACCCCAAGACGGTCCGGCGCGAACGCCCGCCCGACCATCCCGAGATCCGCCAGGAGATGAAAGAGATCGCAGGCAAACGCCGCCGGTTCGGCTACCGGAGGATCGGCGTTCTGCTTGAGCGCAAAGGCATGATCATGAACCACAAAAAACTCTACCGCCTCTACCGCGAAGAAGGCCTCGCGGTGAAGCGGCGGCGGGGCCGCAAACGCGCCCGGGGCTCACGCACGCCGATGCCCGAAGCCACACGGCCGAACCAGCGCTGGTCCTTGGACTTTCTGGCGGACAGCTTCGGAGCCTCGCGGAAGTTCCGCATCCTGGCCGTGAATGATGACTGCTGCCGGGAAAACCTATGCCTGACCGCGGACACCAGCATTTCAGGTGAGCGCGTTGCTCGGGAGCTGGACGCACTGGTCCGGATCTACGGAAAACCCGCTTGCATTGTCAGCGATAACGGCACGGAATTCACCAGCCGGGCAATCCTGAAATGGGCCGACAGGAACGGCGTGGATTGGCATTACATCGACCCAGGAAAACCGCAGCAGAATGCCTTCATCGAGTCATTCAACGGCAGCCTGCGGGACGAGCTTCTCAATGAAGAGCTGTTCGATACCCTGGACGATGCCCGCCGCAAACTGGCGCTGTGGCGCTACGATTACAACAACGTCAGGCCGCACTCTTCGCTGGGGAACAGAACGCCAAAGCAAGCGCGAGACCGACGATTACCAAAACCAAACCCGCAGACTCTCCTCATGAGCGAGGGACCAGCGGGGGGCAGGTCAACGTCAGATCGGTCTACACGCCAGTTTCACGCCTTCCGGCCTCATTCGTCTTGTAGCACTGAGCCCGCTTCGGGGCGGAGAAGTACAGACAATACTCGGCGGTGAATACGATCTAGATCGTAATCGGTTAGTTCTAAACCCTCAGTCATTCGCGCTTTAAATGATTGAAAGTCTCCGCGAGTAATCTCGTCACGGTTTTTGTCGTCTCCGGCAAGTTGCTGCGCGAGTTTTTCCTTTCGGAAGTCCAGCAGAAAACGGGAAAATCGAGCGTTCAATTCGGTGTATTGAGGGGACTCTTCGATAGGCGATTTGTTTTTCATCAATTCGGTATCGGATAGCCATGGAACTGCCCGAGTGGTTTTGCTGGACAAGTACAACATTCTGGTCAGCTTTTGCGTGTGACGCGTATGAGACGATTTGGTTCCATGGCCACAGTCTTGAGATTTTCCGGTCTTGGTCAATAGCGCGAATGTTATCGATGGTCGCCCAACGCAGTACAATCTCAAAACTCTAAAGGAATCTTTTTATTTATTTCAAAGCCTTAAGAATCTGTGGGCATTAAAGACCGTTCAAATGGGCGCAAAAATCGACCCTATGGGCTATTTATGCCCCCCCGCACAACAGCGCACCTCAAGCATCATCCGTCACATTTGGAATGCCCGCAGCTCCGGCATGTCATGCAACCTTCGATCATCACCATGTCGAATTGGCCACATGACGGGCAGGCCTTTCCGCGCGGTGCGTCCATGTTCACCACCTGTGCCTGCGGGTCGGACTTCAAGCCCATGCCTTCGCCCTCAAGAAAGCCGATGTTGATCAAGTGCTGCTCGATGACTCCGCCGATCGCCGCCAGAATCGAGGGGATGTATTTGCCCTTGACCCAGGCGCCGCCGCGCGGATCGAACACCGCTTTCAGTTCCTCGACCACGAAGGACACGTCTCCACCGCGCCGGAACACGGCCGAGATCATGCGGGTCAGGGCCAGCGTCCAGGCGTAGTGCTCCATGTTCTTGGAGTTGATAAACACCTCGAATGGTCGACGACGGCCCGCGATCACGATGTCATTGATCGTCAGATAGATCGCGTGCTCGCTGTCCGGCCATTTCAGCTTGTAGGTTGAACCTTCCAGCGATTGGGGGCGGTCCAGCGGTTCGGACATATAAATCACATCGCCACCGTCGGCTTCATGTGGGGCGTCGGCGCTTTCGCCGGGTGCCTTGTCCGAGCTTTCCGAGACGGTCAGAACCGACCCGGTCACATCGTTCGGGCGATAGGTGGTGCAGCCCTTGCAGCCCTGATCCCAGGCCTGCATGTACACGTCCTTGAAGGCATCAAAGCTGATGTCTTCGGGGCAGTTGATGGTCTTGGAGATCGAGCTGTCGATCCACTTCTGCGCGGCAGCCTGCATCTTCACATGATCCAGCGGTGTCAGGGTTTGTGCGTTTACGAAATAGTCTGGCAACGCCTCGTCACCGAACTTGTCGCGCCACATTTGCACGGCGTAATCCACGACCTCTTCCTCGGTTCGCGATCCGTCTTTCTGCAACACCTTGCGCGTGTAGGCATAGGCAAAGACCGGCTCGATCCCGGACGACACGTTCCCGGCGTACAGGGAAATCGTCCCGGTCGGTGCAATCGACGTCAGCAAAGCGTTGCGGATACCGTGTTCGCGGATCGCGTCGCGCACATCTTCATCCATCTTCTGCATCGTGCCGCTGGCCAGGTATTTCTCGGCTTCGAACAGGGGGAATGCGCCTTTTTCCTTTGCCAGGTCCACCGACGCCAGATACGCGGCGCGGGCTATCGCGTGCAACCAGCGCTCAGTCTGACGCGCCGCCTCGTCCGAGCCATAGCGCAGGCCCAGCATAAGCAGAGCATCCGCCAGCCCGGTCACACCCAGGCCGATACGGCGCTTGGCCTGTGCTTCGGCGGCTTGTTCGGCCAACGGGAATTTCGAGGCATCGACCACATTGTCCATCATCCGAACCGCCGTGGCGACCAGTTCCTGCATCGCCGCCTCGTCCAGATGGGCGGCTTGTTCGAACGGTTCTGCCACCAGTCGCGCCAGGTTGATCGACCCCAGCAGGCAAGCACCATAGGGCGGCAGAGGCTGTTCGCCACACGGGTTCGTGGCCGCGATGGTTTCCACGTAGCTAAGGTTGTTGGCCTGATTGATCCGGTCGATAAAGATCACACCCGGTTCGGCATAGTCATAGGTCGCCTGAATGATCTTGTTCCACAGATCGCGCGCCTGAACGGTGTGATAGATCTTGTCGCCGAACACCAGCTCCCACGGGCCGTCCGCCTTGACCGCCTCCATGAAGGCATCCGTCACCAGCACCGACATGTTGAACATGCGCAGACGGGCCGGGTCGGATTTCGCGGTGATGAACTGCTCGATATCCGGATGGTCACACCGCATGGTCGCCATCATCGCGCCCCGGCGCGATCCGGCGGACATGATGGTTCGGCACATCGCGTCCCACACATCCATGAACGACAGCGGACCGGATGCGTCCGCCGCGACCCCGTGCACATCCGCGCCCCGCGGACGGATGGTCGAGAAATCATAGCCAATCCCCCCACCCTGCTGCATCGTCAGTGCGGCCTCTTTCAGCATATCGAAAATGCCGCCCATGCTGTCAGGCACTGTTCCCATGACAAAGCAGTTGAACAGGGTCACACGCCGCGCTGTTCCTGCCCCTGCGGTGATGCGGCCTGCTGGCAGGTATTTGAAGTCTTCCAGCGCCTCGTAAAACTTCTGCTCCCAATGCGCCGGGTCGTTTTCGACCTGCGCCAGATCGCGGGCGATGCGCCGCCAGGAATCCTCGACCGTCTGGTCGATGGGCGTGCCATCCGCCTTTTTAAAGCGGTATTTCATATCCCAGATCTGCTCGGCGATGGGGGCGGCAAAGCGGCTCATTGGTGATTCCCTGTACTGAAAGAGGTATCCAGACTACCCCAAACCCTGCCCCTGCCACAACACCTTGATGACTGCGCCTTACGAGCTACAATATAAAGATGAACTTCGGGACGACTCTGTGGGAAAACTGTGGATAAGTACATAAACCTCATAAAACTTTCCGTCGGCTCGGAAAGCGTCGACACGCTGATGGCGTGGCAGGACGGCCGCATAGCGCTTTATGAGGACGGCTGCCCGCGCCACGTCACCCGTATGTGGCCCAAGCGTGAGGCCGAAATTCTGAACGGCGGATCAATCTATTGGGTGATCAAGGGCGTCATCCAGTGTCGCCAACGCATCCTGCGGCTGGACGAGGTACGCGGAGAAGACGGTATCCGCCGCTGTGCCATCGTGCTGGACCCCGAGATACACCGTACGCAGACCGCGCTGAAACGCCCGTTTCAGGGCTGGCGCTATCTCAAACCCGAGGATACTCCGGCCGATCTGCCACAGGGACGCGAGCAGGACGATGCCCTGCCCGATGATCTGAACCGCGCGCTGGCAGAGATTGGTGTGCTGTAATTAGCCCAGCCGGTCCAGCAGATCGGACAGAACGGCCTTGTCGTCAGCGTCATAGTTCGCGACGCGGCTGCACCAAAGTGTCGCCTGGGACTGCAGTATAAGTCCATCCGACAGGATTTTCAGATGGTTGGCCCTCAGGGTTTCCCCGGTTGACGTGATGTCCGCGATTGCCTCGGCGGTTTCATTCACCACCGTGCCTTCGGTCGCGCCCTGGCTGTCGACCAGAGTGTAGTCGGCCACGCCCGCCTCGGTCAGGAATTCACGCACCAGCCGATGATATTTGGTGGCAATGCGCAGCCGGTGGCCGTGCACCTTGCGGAACGCCGCCGCTGCAGCATCCAGATCGTCCAACGTGTCCACATCGACCCAACAGGCAGGTGTCGCAATAGTCAGATCGGCATTTCCGAACCCCAATGGCGCGATCTCTTCGACCTGTTGTTCCCAGCGGGGCAGTTTTTCGTGGACAAGGTCCGTTCCGGTCACGCCCAGATGGATCCGCCCCGCCGCAAGTTCCCGCGGAATCTCCCCTGCCGACAGCAGGATCAGCGATACGTTGTCGATCCCCTCGACCTTACCCGAATACTCGCGGTCTGATCCACTGCGCGACAGGGTGATGCCACGCTTTTCAAACCAAGCGAAGGTCTTTTCCATCAGCCGGCCCTTCGAGGGAACGCCCAGTTTCAGGCTCATCTTGCGCCCTCCTCGATCTCGAGCATCAGGTCGGGGCGCAGGACACCACCCACTGCGGGAATTTCCGCGCCGTTGCCCAGTTGCCAGGTCAGCGCGTCGTAGCGTCCGCCGGTTGCGATGGGCGGCAGATCGGGACGGCCTTCGGCGTAGAAGCCAAATACGAACCCGTCGTAATACTCCATGGATGTCCGGCCATAGGCGGCTTCGAAATCCAGCCGTTCCACGTCGACCCCACGCGCCTGAAGCGAGGCAATCCGCGCCTCGAGCCGATCCAGCGCAGGGGTGATCTGCGGCAGATCAACGGCCACATCGCGCAAGCGCTCAAGCGCGAAAGGCATCGTTTCGCGTACATTCAGCAGTGTCTCCAGACCGGCCAGTTCGCTGTCCGAGATCGGAGGCGTCTCGCGGTCTTCGCGAAGTGCCGCGATGCGGGCTTCGATTTCCGATGCGCGCCGCTTGCCGATCATGGGGGAATCAAATGTCATCGGATCGGACGCGTCCAACAAAGCGTCCCGGCCCGCCGGAGCGGGTTTACGTCCGGCAAACCGGTCCAGAAGAACACGGAACCGGCGGGGTCGCCACAGGTGCCGCATCAACGCGGCCTTACGCCGTTCCGTCGTGCTCAGGCCCTGAACGGCTGCGGTCAGGATACCGATATCGCCAGTGGCAGCGCGCAGGGGCAGACCACGAAGCTGCAGCGCAAAAAGCGAGAACACCTCGGCGTCCGCTCCGGCGGGGTCGTCGCGATCAAAAACCTCGTATCCGACCTGAATGTATTCGTTTGCGCGGTCCAGATCGTGTTCCTGACGCCGGAAAACCTCGCCCGAATAGGTGTAGCGTGCGGGTTCGGCACCTTCCCTCATGTGCATCTGCACCACGGGCAGGGTGAAATCCGGGCGCAGCATCTGTTCGCCGCGCAGCGCGTCCGAGGTCACATAGGCCCGGGCCCGGATGTCCTCGCCGTAGAGATCCAGCAGCAAGTCTGCCGATTGCAGTAAAGGCGGATCGACCACCTGTGCCCCGGCGGCCTCGAACCGGACGCGCATCATCGCGGCGCGGGCCTGAATCTGAGAGCGGTTGGGCATGCGTCAGTCCTGACTGTTCAGAATTTCGCGCACCTTGGCGACCAGATCGCCGCGCGGCACTTCGAACTGGCTGGGGCGTTCTTTCCATTCCTCGAGCGTGGCGCTTTCGGCAATCTTCGCGCCCAGGATCAGGTCCTTGATCTGCACAATGCCACCCGCCTTTTCGTCACCGCCTTCGATCACCGCAATCGGAGAGTTCCGCTTGTCCGCATATTTCAGCTGATTGCCAAAGTTTTTGGGGTTGCCCAAATAGACCTCAGCCCGGATGCCTGCGTTGCGCAGCTCGGCCACCATCGCCTGGTAATCTGCCATCCGGTCACGATCCATGACGGTGACAACCACAGGGCCGGTAGCCCGCGCCGCGATCCGGCCCTTTTCGCGCAGGGCAGCCAGCAGACGGTCGACACCGATGGAGATTCCAGTTGCGGGCACTTCCTGCCCGGTGAACCGCTTGACCAGATCGTCATAACGCCCACCGCCCGCGACTGACCCGAACTGCCGCTTGCGGCCTTTCTCGTCGAAAATCTCGAAGGTCAGTTCGGCCTCGTAAACCGGACCGGTATAGTAGCCCAAACCGCGCACGACCGAAGGATCGATCTCGATCCGATCCGATCCGTACCCACCTGCATCGAGCAGAGCGCCAATCTGCTCCAGTTCGGCAATTCCGTCCGCGCCGATCTTGCTGTTACCTACAGCGGTACGCAGGTTGGCCAGCGTGCCGACGGTATCCGCCGCTTTCGAGGTCAGGAACGCAATCACGGGCTCGGCCTGATCATCGCTCAGCCCCACACCGTCGATGAACGCTCCCGAGGCGTCCAGGCGACCTTTGGTCAGCAACTCACGCACGCCCTGCTCGCCCACCTTGTCAAATTTGTCGATGGTGCGCAGAACGTTGTCGCGGGCAGCTACGTCTTCACCCAGACCCATCGCCTCAAGCACGCCGTTCAAGACCTTGCGGTTGTTGACGCGCACTAGATAGTCGCCGCGGGGAATGCCGACGGTTTCCAGAGTGTCCGACAGCATGGCGCAAATCTCAGCATCGGCCGCCATCGAGGCCGTACCCACCGTATCCGCATCGCACTGATAAAACTGGCGATACCGCCCCGGCCCCGGCTTCTCGTTCCGCCAGACAGGCCCCATCGCGTAACGGCGATAAGGCGTTGGCAAGTCGTTGCGGTGCTGGGCATAAACGCGGGCCAGGGGCGCGGTTAGGTCATACCGCAGGGCCATCCAGTCGCCCTTGTCGTTCTCGTCCACTTCCTGCCACGCAAACACGCCTTCGTTCGGGCGGTCCACGTCGGGCAGGAATTTGCCCAGCGCCTCGACAGTTTCCACTGCGCTGCTTTCGAGGGCGTCAAACCCGTACCGATGATAGACGTCCGCAATAGCCCGCAGCATCTCGGTGCGCTGCGTGACTTCCTGGCCGAAATAGTCGCGGAACCCTTTCGGCGTCTCGGCCTTGGGGCGGGGCTGTTTCTTGGGCTTGGCCATGTGGGGCGTCCTTGGGAGTTTTCTTGTTCCGCGCGCGGTCTATCCCATGGTCTGTTTCGGGGCAAGGCGCGCTTTCTCTGGCCACGGCGTCACAGGGTCGCTATGACCTGCCCCAGAGACAGGAGTCACCCATGCAGCATCTGGAAGAACAGATCGCCCACCTGACCCGTACAGTCGAAGACCTGAACGCGGTTGTCACGCGGCAACAAACCGAGATTGAACGCCTGACCCGCAGAGTTGAGATGCTGTTGCAACGTGAGGCTGAGCGCGCGCAGGAAGGATCCGGCGGTGTCGTATTCGGCGACGAGCGCCCGCCGCATTACTAAGGGGTTACAGTCCCAGCGTCGATTTCACCGCACTGTCCACAACACCGCCCAGCAGCGCATCCTCGTCCCCGGTGCATCCTTCGGTCAGCGCGGCCAGGAAGTTTTCGCGCATCTTGGCTTTGTCGTCCTCGGACGCGGCGTATTGTTCGATGTCGATCTGGCGATTGTACAGAGACAGGGCCGTCATCTTTCCGACCACGTCCAGGACGTACTCGTCATTCCCGTCTGCCTCTTCGATGACTGATGCGCAGGTATGGTACATCAGCGGCAGCGCCTCCTGCATCATCTGGTCCGCTTCGTCATCGGCCAGCGCAATTCCCGGCGCGGCGATAAAAGCGACCATCGAAATCAGTTTGAACCCGTGAAAACGCATGGCAAGTCCTCTCAAATTGGGCATCGATCCTATTTTGGGATCGGTGGTCACTTTTTATTGGCGCCGATGATGGCCCCGACAACAGCCCCGGCAGCGGCCCCCTTGCCATCGCCGACCAAAGCACCAACGCCCGCGCCGATCAAAGCGCCTTTGAGCGCGTCTTCCTGCTTGTCCTTATCCGCCAAAGCTTGAGTTGCGGGCAACAATGCCAGTGACGCCACAGCAGCAGCGACCAGTATTCCCAGACGTCTTCCTGAAATCCCCATTTGGCGTCCTCCCATGACTTAACCCAAATGAATATAGGTAGAATTCCAGCCTAGCTTGGTGGCAATCTTCTGGCAACAAGCCGTTGGACGTCAGATTTCCTCGACCGACATCACGCCATCCAGCGATTTGATCGCGCCTTTGATCTGCGGGTTGATCGGAAAATCCTGCCCCAGATCCATTTCCACATCCCCAGGCAAGCCCGGGTCAAGCAGACACAGATGGATCGGCCCCTTCGCCGCGCCCTTGGCTGCACCGGCAGCGTCTTCCAAAACCCTGGCGACGGTGGGCAGAACCTGCGGCTGATCCACGAAGATGCGCAGCCCGGTTGCGCCCGCGTCGGCCACCACCGAGTCCACTGGTCCAACGGATCGCCCGAGCAGTTTCAACTGATCCGACTCCATCGTCGCCTCGGCGGTCAGAACAACCTGCGCACCTGTTTCCAGAAATTCCCGGCATTTCTCCAACGTATCCGAGAACAGCGTGACTTCATAAGCTCCTGTCGGATCAGAAAGCTGCGCAAAGGCAAAGCGGTTGCCGCGCGCTGACTTGCGCTCCTGTCGTCCTGCGACGACACCGGCCATCTTGGCAATCAAAGGGCCGGAACGCGCCTTTTCGGTCACTTCGTCCAGTGTCAAAATCTGCTTGCGCTTCAGCGCAGGCATGTAATCGTCCAGTGGGTGGCCTGAAAGATAGAAGCCGATTGCCTTGAACTCTTCGCTCAAGCGTTCTGCCGGCAACCAGTCGGGTGTCGCGGAAAGCCGCGGTTCGGGCAGATCATCCCCGGCCTCACCGAACAGCGACACCTGGTTCGAGTTCTTCTGGTCGTGGATCGCCGCCGAGTACTGCACCAGTTGCTCAAGGCTTTCGAAGACGCGGCGGCGGTTCTTGTCGAGCTGATCAAAGGCCCCGGCCCGCGCCATCATTTCCAGCGGACGTTTACCGACCTTCTTCAGATCGACCCGGCGGGCAAAGTCAAAGAGGTTCACAAACGGCTTGTCCCCACGCCCTTCGACAACAAGGTTCATCGCCTCGACGCCTACGTTCTTGAGCGCGCCCAGCGCGTAAACCAGCTCTCCGTTGACAACATCGAACGTCGCCAGCGAGCGGTTTACACAGGGCGGCACAAAAGGAAGCTCAAGCCCTTTGCGGACTTCTTCGAAATAGACGGCCAGCTTGTCGGTCAGGTGAATATCGCAGTTCATGACGCCCGCCATGAACTCGACCGGGTGGTTCGCCTTCAGCCAACCGGTCTGGTAGCTGACTACCGCATAAGCGGCGGCGTGGGATTTGTTGAAGCCGTAGTTCGCGAATTTCTCGAGCAGGTCGAAGACTTCGGAGGCTTTCTTGGCATCCACGCCATTCTCGCCTGCGCCCTTTTCGAATTTGGGGCGTTCGGCGTCCATCGCCTCTTTGATCTTCTTACCCATCGCGCGGCGCAGCAGGTCGGCGCCACCAAGGCTGTACCCCGCCATCACCTGCGCGATCTGCATCACCTGTTCCTGATAGACGATGATGCCCTGCGTTTCCTCGAGGATATGATCGATCAGAGGATGAACCGAGGTGATCTCGCGCAGACCGTTCTTGACCTCGCAATAGGTCGGGATGTTTTCCATCGGGCCCGGGCGATACAGCGCCACAAGGGCCACGATATCCTCGATGCAGGTCGGTTTCATGCGCTTGAGCGCATCCATCATGCCCGAAGATTCCACCTGGAACACCGCCACGGTCTTGGCCGCCGAATAGAGTTTATACGTGGCCTCGTCATCCAGCGGGATGGCGTTGATCTGGTTTTCCGCCCCCTCGGCGGGTTCATAGAGTTCCGTACCATCCGCCGCGACATGCAGGGGCCGCCCGGATTTGAAGATCAGATCCATCGCGTTCTGGATCACGGTCAGCGTCTTCAGACCCAGAAAGTCGAACTTCACCAGCCCGGCCTGTTCCACCCATTTCATGTTGAACTGGGTTGCCGGCATATCGGACCGCGGATCCTGATAAAGCGGCACCAGCGCGTCTAGCGGGCGGTCCCCGATCACGACACCCGCCGCGTGGGTCGAGGCGTTCCGCAGCAGCCCTTCGACCTGCTGGCCGTAGGTCAGAAGACGGTCCACGACCTCTTCGTTGCGCGCTTCTTCGCGCAGGCGCGGCTCGTCCTTCAGCGCCTTTTCGATGGAAACGGGTTTTACCCCTTCAACAGGGATCATCTTGGAAAGGCGATCCACCTGCCCATAGGGCATCTGCAACACCCGCCCGATATCGCGCACGGCGGCCTTGGACAGCAACGCGCCGAAGGTGATGATCTGCCCCACCTTGTCGCGCCCGTATTTCTGCTGCACGTATCGGATCACCTCTTCACGGCGGTCCATGCAGAAGTCGATATCGAAGTCAGGCATCGAGACCCGTTCCGGGTTCAGAAAGCGTTCGAACAGAAGTGAATAACGTAGCGGGTCAAGGTCCGTAATCGTCAGCGCATAGGCCACCAACGATCCCGCGCCTGAACCCCGCCCCGGCCCAACCGGAATGTCGTGGTCCTTGGCCCATTGAATAAAGTCCGCAACGATCAGGAAGTAACCGGGGAATCCCATCCCTTCGATGATGCCCAGTTCGAAATCCAGCCGTTCCTGATACTCCTCAGGCGTCACGGCATGCGGAATCACGGCCAGACGTTTCTGCAAACCCTCATTTGCGATGCGACGCAGTTCGGCGACTTCGTCATCTGCGAACTTCGGCAGGATCGGATCGCGGCGATAGGCCATGAAGGCACAGCGTTGCGCGATCTCGACCGTGTTCTCGATCGCCTCCGGCAGGTCGGCGAAAAGGGTCACCATTTCCTGCTGCGACTTGAAATAATGCTGCGCGGTCAGGCGGCGGCGGCCTTCCTGCTGGTCGACATAAGCCCCTTCCGAGATACAGATCAGCGCATCATGCGCCTCATACATATCCGAGGTCGGGAAATAGACGTCATTGGTGGCGACCAGCGGCAGGTTCTTGGCATAGGCCATCTCGACATGGCCAATCTCGGTCAGACGTTCCGCTTCGGGCTGGCCGTCCTCGACCGGGTGGCGTTGCAGTTCAATATAAAGCCGGTCCGGAAACATCGCGGCCAATCGGTCAACCAAAGCCTCTGCCGCCGGGCGCTGCCCCTGTTGCAGCAACCGCCCGACCGGCCCGTCGGGACCGCCGGACAGGCAGATCAGACCGTTTGAGCGGTCGGCCAGTTCGTCCAACGTGACCTGCGGCAGTTGCCCGCCCTTGTCCACATAAAGGCAGGAGTTGAGCTTCATCAGGTTCTCATATCCAACCTCGGACTGCGCCAGCAGCACCAGCGGCGCGGGCGCCTTGGGTTTTTCGCCGGGTTGCGGCTGCACATAGGTCAGATCGACCTGACAGCCCATGATCGGCTGCACACCGGCACCGCTGGCCGTTACCGAAAACTCAAGCGCTGAGAACATGGAATTGGTGTCCGTCACGGCAACGGCAGGCATCTCCATCTTCTCGCACAGGGCGGGCAGCTTTTTCAGCCGCACGGCGCCCTCGAGAAGAGAGTATTCTGTGTGAACGCGGAGGTGAATGAATCGAGGGGAACTGCTCATGCTGCCTACGCTATCCCACCCTGCGGAGTTGCAAAAGCGGGAACCGCAGCTTTGAAATGCCGGAAAAATCGGCGGCGATTATTCGGCTTTTTCAGAAGGTGCTTCGGGGATGGCAGGCACCTTCTACCAAAAAGCGCTTTAATAACAACCGACTGACCGTTATTGAAAAAGCGACATTCACAAGCCGCGGGTGCCTAATGGTGTATCATACAGGCAGTTTTTCTTGCCAGACAAGGCGCGCTGTTTCTAACATCTGACGGCAAGCTATCCGCCCGCCACTCTTTCTACGTCGCATCGAAGGAGGGCCTAACGGGCGCAACTGGGTAACGCGACGGGTTTCTCGTATGAATATCACGTTTCTTCTGAACGGAGAGACAGTGGAGCTGGCGGATGTCAATCCGACAGCGACCCTGCTGGACTGGTTGCGCGAAGATCGTGGCCTGACCGGCACCAAGGAGGGCTGCAACGAAGGCGATTGCGGGGCCTGCACCGTCATGGTGACGGATGAGGGTGGCCACAAGGCACTGAACTCCTGCATTCTGTTCCTGCCTCAACTACACGGCAAAGCGGTGCGCACCGTCGAAGGTGCCAGCGGCCCGAACGGCGAGTCCCATCCTGTTCAGCAGGCGATGGTTGATCTGCACGGGTCGCAATGCGGCTTTTGCACCCCCGGTTTTGTCATGTCGATGGTGGCAAGTCACGCCAATGGTGCCACGGATCACGACACACAGCTTGCCGGAAACCTGTGCCGGTGCACGGGATACGCACCAATCATACGCGCGGCTGCAGCGGCCGAGGCGCAACAGGTTCCGGTTTGGGTCAAGGACAAGCCGGTGGCGACGCGGGTGACATCGCCCATGCTGCCGGGGTCAACGGATGAACTGGCGGCAGTTTATGATCAGCATCCTGACGCCACCCTGGTTGCCGGCGCGACCGATGTTGGGCTTTGGGTCACGAAACAACTGCGGGATCTCGACCCGGTGATATTCCTGAACCGTTGTGACGACCTGAAAGAAATCACCATCACGGATGACGAAATCCGTTTTGGTGCGATGGTCGACATGAACCGCATGGGTGAGGCGTTGGCCGACCTGCATCCCTCTTACGCCGAGATGATCCGCCGCTACGCCAGTGTTCAGGTGCGCCACGCGGCCACCGTCGGCGGCAACATCGCCAACGGATCGCCTATCGGAGACAATCCGCCTGCCCTGATTGCCCTAGGTGCAACACTGCATCTGCGCAAGGGTGACACGCGCCGGTCGATCCCGCTGGAAGAGTTCTTCATCGACTACGGTAAGCAGGACCGCGCACCGGGCGAATTCGTCGAGGCGGTCAGTTTCCCGCGCCAGGATGATCGCTTGAAAGCTTACAAGCTCAGCAAACGGTTCGATCAGGATATCTCGGCCGTGTGCGGGTGTTTCAACATCACTGTGGCAGACGGTGTCGTCGCTGATGCGCGTATCGCGTTCGGCGGCATGGCTGGCATTCCCAAGCGCGCTTCGAATGTCGAAGCGGCCCTGACAGGCAAACCCTGGACACATGAGACTGTTCAAGCCGCGATCCCAACCTTTGCCAACGACTTCACGCCGATGACGGATATGCGCGCCTCGGCCACCTACCGGTTGGAGACCGCAAAAGCGATGCTTGAGAGGTATTTCCTCGAAGATCAGGGTGAAGTCACAAACGTATTGGAGGTGTCGGCATGAGCGTGACCAAACCCCTCCCCCATGACGCGGCGCCGCTGCATGTCTCTGGAACCGCGCGCTATGTGGATGACATTCCCACACCAAAAGGTTCTCTGCATCTGGCCTTTGGCTTGAGCCCGATTGCCAAAGGTACGATCACGTCGATGGATCTGTCCGCGGTAAAAACTGCCGATGGAGTCGTCATGGTCATGACCGCCGACGACCTGCCTTTTGCGAATGACGTCTCTCCGTCGATCCATGACGAGCCCTTGCTGTCGGATGGCACGATCCACTACATTGGCCAGCCCGTTTTCCTTGTGATCGCCACCAGCCATCTGGCCGCGCGCAAGGCAGCCCGGCTGGGCAAGATCGACTATGCCGAAGAAACCCCGATCCTGACGGTCGAAGAGGCTTTGGCCGCGGACAGCCGGTTCGAAGATGGTCCCCGTATTTATGCCAAAGGTGACGCTGATGCCGCCATTGCCGGGTCAGCGCATGTCATCGAAGGCACGTTCGAGATCGGCGGGCAGGAGCATTTCTATCTGGAAGGCCAAGCCGCGCTGGCCGTGCCGAATGAGGGCGCGGATATGCTGGTGCACAGCTCGACCCAGCACCCGACCGAGATTCAGCACAAAGTGGCGGATGCCTTGGGTGTTCCCATGCATGCCGTTCGTGTTGAGACCCGCCGCATGGGCGGAGGTTTTGGCGGCAAGGAAAGTCAGGGCAACGCTCTGGCCGTATCCTGTGCCGTGGCCGCCCGCGCCACCGGCAAGGCCTGCAAGATGCGCTATGACCGCGACGATGACATGATCATCACCGGCAAACGCCACGCCTTCCGTATCGCATACAAGGCCGGTTTCGATGAAAACGGGCACATTCAGGGCGTTTCCTTCCTGCAATATGCCATTTGCGGCTGGGCGCAGGACCTGTCCCTGCCTGTCGCCGACCGTGCGATGCTGCATTCCGACAACGCCTATCTGTTGCCCAATGCGCGGATCGAAAGCCACCGGCTGAAAACCAACACCCAATCCGCCACCGCTTATCGCGGCTTTGGCGGGCCGCAGGGTATGGTTGGTATCGAACGCGTCATGGACCACGCAGCCTATGAATTGGGCTTGGACCCGGTCGAACTGCGCCGCCGGAATTATTACGAACCGGCTCATGCTGTCGCGGACGCTGAGCCTGCGGAAAAACCTCTGGGCCATCCCGATCCGCACGAAGACCTGACCAGCCGCGGCGCTGTTGAGATGGGGGACGCCCCCGTGCGCCCCTTGCCCGCAGGCGGCAACACCACGCCCTACGGCATGGAAGTCAGCGATTTCGAACTGCACGGAATGACCAAAAAGCTGCTGAAAACCAGCGATTACGCGTCACGCAAGGTGGCCATCGAGAAGTGGAACGCCGAGAACAGAGTGATCAAGAAGGGCATCGCTTTTGCCCCGGTCAAGTTCGGCATTTCCTTCACGCTGACCCACCTGAACCAGGCGGGTGCACTGGTGCATGTGTATCAAGACGGCTCGGTCCAGCTGAACCACGGCGGCACCGAGATGGGTCAAGGCCTGTTCCAGAAGGTCGCGCAGGTCGCCGCGTCGCGCTTTGGCATTTCGCTTGAGATGGTGAAGATAACCGCCACCGATACCGCGAAGGTACCCAACACCTCGGCGACGGCAGCCTCGTCGGGCAGCGATCTGAATGGTATGGCGGTGAAAGCCGCCTGCGACACGATCCGCGACCGGATGGCCGATTATCTGGCCGAACGCCATCAGGCCGATCCGTCGGCGGTGACATTCTCGGACGGACATGTATCGGTCGGAGAGGAACGCTATACCTTCGCCGAAGCTGCCGCGCTGGCTTATCAGGGCCGCATCAGCCTGTCAGCGACCGGGTTCTACAAAACACCCAAGATCGAGTGGGACCGGATCAAGGGCCGGGGTCGCCCGTTTTTCTACTTCGCCTACGGGGCCTCGATCACCGAGGTCGCAGTGGACACGCTGACCGGTGAAAACCGCATCCTTCGCACGGATATCCTGCATGACGCAGGCGCGTCGCTGAACCCGGCGCTGGACATCGGACAGGTCGAAGGCGGCTATGTGCAAGGAGCGGGCTGGCTGACAACTGAGGAACTGGTTTGGGACGGCAAGGGCGATCTGCGCACCCATGCGCCGTCGACCTACAAGATTCCGGCCTGTTCCGACCGGCCCGACATATTCAATGTCGCGCTCTGGGATGGCGAAAACCGCGAGGACACGATCTATCGGTCGAAAGCGGTCGGAGAGCCGCCCTTCATGCTGGGCATTTCCGCCTGGCTGGCACTGTCAAATGCAGTGGCGGCTTGCGGGGACAGCTATCCGGCACTGGATGCGCCCGCCACGGCCGAAGAGGTCTGGCGCGGCGTCCAAAGGATGAAGGGAGGCATCTGATGGGATTTGATCGGGAGGCTTTGAAGGAGGCGGTCAATACCCACGGCAAGGTGGTCCGGGTGGTTATCGCCGGGATCAAGGGGTCGTCTCCGCGCGAGGTCGGGGCCGCGATGCTGGTCTGGAAAGACGGGCAGTCCGGCACGATCGGAGGCGGCACTTTGGAATTTCAGGCGGCGGAAGCTGCAAGAACACAAGCCGTTTCGTCCCGCCTGACGCAACATGCGCTTGGCCCCGATCTGGGCCAGTGCTGCGGCGGTGCTGTGACGCTGCTCAGCGAGATCTATGATCTGAATGCGGTGGCAGGGCTGGATGACAATATCATCGCTCGCCCGGTTTCGACGGGCGTGATGCCGCTGTCGGTCAAACGGATGCTGGCGCAAGCCCGGGGTCAGGGTGTCGAACCCGAACCTCAGTTGTTAGACGGCTGGATGGTTGAGCCAGTTCACACACCGGCCCGCAATCTGTGGATCTGGGGCGCCGGCCATGTGGGACGTGCCCTGGTCGATGTCCTGTCCCCTCTGCCCGATCTGGCAATCACCTGGGTCGATACCGGGCCTGAGCGGTTCCCGGAAACGGTGCCGCCGGATGTAACTGCTGTTCCGGCCGCCAAGCCAGCAGAACTGGTTCGCCATGCACCGCGAGACGCAGAGCATTTGGTCCTGACCTACTCGCACAATCTGGACCTGGAGCTTTGCAACAGGCTGCTTTTGCACGATTTCCGCTTTGCCGGGCTGATCGGCTCGGCTACGAAATGCGCGCGATTCCGATCGCGGCTGGCCGCACTTGGGCACTCGCCCGAGCCGATCAGCCGGATAACCTGTCCAATCGGTGATCCGTCACTGGGCAAACACCCGCAGATGATTGCCGTTGGCGTCGCGGCGCAGCTTTTGCGCCCTGCCCGGCAGAACGAGTTGAAAAAGGACCTGAGCGCGTGACCACTCCATTGTTAAGCTTGCAGGGGCTGACCAAAGCCTATCCCGGCGTCGTGGCCAATGATCAGGTGTCCTTTGACATCGGCGAAGGCGAAGTTCACGCCCTGCTGGGTGAAAACGGCGCCGGCAAATCCACGCTGGTAAAGATGATCTACGGGCTGGTGAAGCCCGACAGCGGCACGATGCTGTTGCGCGGCCAATCCTTTGCGCCGCCGGAGCCCCGTGCCGCACGGGCTGATGGGATCGCGATGGTGTTCCAGCACTTCTCATTGTTCGACGCACTGAATGTGGCCGAGAACATCGCATTGGGGATGGAGAACCCGCCACCCATGGGCGATCTGGCCTCGCGTATCCGGCAAGTATCCGAAACCTACGGTCTGCCGCTGGACCCGTATCGCACGGTGGGTGATCTGTCTGCGGGCGAACGTCAGAGAGTGGAGATCATCCGCTGTCTGTTGCAGGAGCCCAAGCTCTTGATCATGGATGAGCCGACCTCGGTTCTGACGCCGCAGGAGGTTGATATCCTGTTCGAGACGCTGAACAAATTGCGGTCCGAAGGCACCTCGATCCTGTATATCTCGCACAAGCTGGAAGAAATTCGCACGCTGTGTGATCACGCCACGATCCTGCGTCTGGGCAAGAATGTGGGCGAATGCGTTCCGTCCGAGACCTCGGCGCGGGACATGGCCGAGATGATGGTCGGTTCGACCCTGCAAACGCCGGAACGATCGGGGCGAGAGTTTGGGGATGTTGCGCTGGATGTCAGCGGGTTGTCGGTGCCATCGCCTTCTGAGTTCGGGACCGCGCTGAAGAATGTCCATATGACCGTCCGAAAGGGCGAGGTTCTGGGCATCGGGGGTGTTGCGGGCAATGGACAGGACGAATTGCTTGGCGTGCTGTCCGGAGAAATCCAGACAACAGCCGACGCGATCAAGTTCAATGGACAGCCGATTGGCAAATTGGGGCCGACCGCACGGCGAAAGCTGGGCGTTCTGACCGCCCCCGAGGAGCGGTTGGGTCATGCGGCCGCTCCGGATATGAGCCTTACCGAAAATGCCCTGCTGACCGGTTCGGTCCGCGAAGGGCTGGAGAACAACGGGTTTCTGAAATGGGCCGAGACGAAGAGTTTCGCCGAAAAGATCATCAAGGCCTTTGATGTCCGCACGCCCGGGCCGGAAAATGCGGCCCGGTCTCTGTCCGGCGGCAACCTGCAGAAATTTGTTATCGGACGCGAAGTGTTGCAAAACCCCGACGTTCTGGTGGTGAACCAGCCCACTTGGGGTGTGGATGCGGCCGCAGCGGCCTCAATCCGACAGGCCATTCTGGATCTTGCAGCCAAGGGTACTGCCGTCATTTGCATCAGCCAGGATCTGGATGAGCTGATGGAGATCTCGGACAGTTTTGCCGCGTTGAATGAAGGACGCCTGAGCGCGCCACGCACGACCACAGGTCTGACCGTGGATGAGATCGGCCTGATGATGGGCGGCGCGCATGGCATGGAGGTGGCTCATGTGTAGACAGATTGACCGCCTCCGGCGGGAGTATTTTCAAAAAGATGAAGAACTTGGAGGGATGAGCAGGTGATTGTGTTGGAGAAACGGCCGCAGCCGTCCAAGGCGTGGTCTTATGCGACCCCTCTTGTGGCCGTGCTGGCAACGATGGTGTTTGGCGGGCTTTTGTTCGCTATTCTGGGCAAGAACCCGCTGCAGGCAATCGGCACCATCTTTTGGGAGCCATTGTTCGGTGAGTTTTCCTTTTACTACCGGCCGCAACTGCTGGTGAAAGGCGCGCCGCTGGTGCTGATCGCGATTGGCCTTTCGCTGGGTTTCCGGGCCGGCATCTGGAATATCGGTGCCGAGGGCCAGTATATCATGGGCGCCATATTCGGCGCTGCTGCGGGACTTGCGTTCTACCCATTGGAGGGCTGGTACATCTTCCCGATAATGGTGATCGCCGGTGCGTTTGGCGGCTGGCTGTGGGCGATGATCCCGGCCTTTTTGAAAGTGCGCTTTGGCACCAACGAAATCCTTGTTTCGCTGATGCTGGTCTATGTGGCCGAGCAGATGCTGGCCTCGGTTTCTCTTGGCCTGCTGAAGAATCCCGAAGGGTTCGGCTTTCCCGGCTCGCGCAACCTGCAATCCTATGAAAGCGCACATAATGCCGAGCTGATCGCGGGTTCGGGGATGCACTGGGGTGTCGTAACCGCCTTGATCGCGGTGATCTTTGCCTATGTGCTGCTGAACCGTCACATGCTCGGTTTTCACATCCGCCTGACAGGTGAGGCTCCGCGCGCCGCGAAATTCGCCGGTGTAAACCCTGCTCGTCTGATCCTGTTCTGCCTGGGCCTGTCCGGCATGCTGGCCGGGTTGGCAGGCATGTTCGAGGTCTCGGGACCGGCCGGTGTCGTCAGCATCGATTTCAATGTGGGCTACGGCTTTACTGCGATCATCGTGGCCTTTCTGGGCCGCCTGCACCCGGTGGGTATCCTGCTGGCCGGTGGCCTGATGGCGCTGACCTATATTGGCGGCGAAATCGCCCAGTCTCAGATGGGCCTGCCGGCCGCAGCCATTCAGGTGTTCCAGGGGATGCTTCTGTTCTTCCTGCTGGCATTCGATCTTCTGACAAACTACCGCATCCGTGCGGCCCGTAGCGAGGTGGCGTGACCCATGGACCTTGGTGAAATCAATCCCGTACTTCTGGTCGCCTCGCTGATGGTAGCCGCAACCCCACTGCTTCTGGCCGCGATCGGAGAGCTTGTCGTCGAAAAGGCTGGTGTTCTGAACCTTGGCGTTGAAGGCATGATGATTGTGGGCGCGATCAGCGGTTTTGCAATCTCGGTCGAAACCGGCTCGCCTTGGCTGGGATTCATCGCGGCTGCCATCGGCGGCGCCGTTCTGTCCCTTCTGTTCGTCCTGCTGACGCAGGTGGCGCTGGCCAATCAGGTCGCCAGTGGCCTTGCGCTGACGCTGTTCGGTCTAGGGTTCAGTGCATTGATGGGGCAGAGCTATGTAGGGATCAAACCGCCCAGCATGGGCGACATCCATATCCCTGTTCTGAGCGATATCCCGGTCATTGGCCCGATCCTGTTCCAGCACGATCCGATCCTATATGTCGGCATCGCTCTGACGGCCGCCGTCTGGGCCACGCTGAAATACACCCGTGTTGGTCTGATCCTGCGCGCGGTGGGTGAAAACCACGATGCGGCGCACGCCCTGGGCTACAAGGTCATCAAGATCCGCATCATGGCGATCCTGTTCGGCGGAGCCTGTGCCGGACTTGGCGGCGCGTACATCAGCCTGATCCGTGTTCCGCAGTGGACCGAGGGCATGACCGCCGGTGTTGGCTGGATTGCTCTGGCTTTGGTCGTGTTCGCAAGCTGGAAGCCGTGGCGTGCATTGCTGGGTGCTTATTTGTTTGGCGGAATCACGGTGTTGCAGCTTAATCTGCAGGCAGCGGGCGTTGCCATTCCAGTCGAGTATCTGGCAATGTCGCCATACATCATCACGATCCTTGTGCTTGTGATCCTTTCGGCCGACAAGAGCAGCGCACCTGCCTCACTGGGCCGGACCTTCCATGCCTCGCACTAGACGGGGCCAACTGAACCAACTTGGGGAGTAACTAAATGAAATTCACAACACTTCTGACAAGCGCCGCCATGGCGCTGGGTCTGGCGACAAGCGCCATGGCCGAAGACAAAACCAAGGTCGGGTTTGTTTATGTCGGCCCCGTGGGCGACGGCGGCTGGACCTATGAACACAACAAGGGCCGTCTGGCCGTTGAGGAGCATTTCGGTGACAAGGTCGAAACCGTATTTGTTGAATCGGTGCCCGAAGGCCCGGACGCCGAGCGTGTGATGACTCAGATGGCGCTGGAAGGTGCTGACCTGATCTTTACCACCTCGTTCGGCTACATGGACCCGACCATCAACGTGGCCAAGAAATTCCCGAACGTGAAGTTCGAGCACGCAACCGGCTACAAGACTGCCGACAACGTCTCGGTCTATTCGGCACGCTTTTATGAAGGCCGCGCCGTTCAGGGCCACATCGCAGGGAAAATGACCCAGTCGAACATCGTCGGTTACATCGGCTCGTACCCGATCCCCGAAGTGATCCGCGGCATCAACTCAGCCTACATCCATGCCAAGAAGGTGAACCCGGATGTCGATTTCAAAATTGTCTGGGCCTACACTTGGTTCGACCCGGCGAAAGAGGCCGACGCGGCCACTGTTCTGATCGAACAGGGCGCGGACGTGATCCTGCAGCATACCGACTCGACCGCGCCGCAGGCGGCCGCGCAAGAGGCAGGCAATGTCATCACGTTCGGTCAGGCCTCGGACATGAGCGAATACGCCCCGAAGCCACGCGTATCCTCGATCATCGACAACTGGGCGCCCTACTACATCGCGCGCACCCAGGCCGTTATGGATGGATCGTGGGAAACCGTGAACACCTGGGACGGCATCAAGGAAGGCATGGTTGAGATTGGCGAAATCTCGGACGCAGTGCCTGCCGACGTGAAAGAGGAAGCGCTGGCCATGAAGGCAGCCATTGCTGACGGCAGCTACCACCCGTTCACCGGCCCGCTGAAAAAGCAGGACGGCAGCGACTGGCTGGCCGAAGGTGAAGTGGCCGATGACGGTACTCTGGCCGGTATGAACTTCTATGTCGAAGGTCTGGAAGGTGAGATTCCGCAGTAAACACTGTAAGATTGAAACATTGGGGTTGGCCCTCGGGCCAACCCTTTTTTGTTTCCGTGGCAGCTACGGCACGGCAGATCGCCAGAATACAGCAGGACCTGATTTCAGTTGGCGACTGTTCCCCATCGCCCCAAGCACAGCCCGACCCTTACTGGCTGTCGTTCGCCAGCGTGCTTGCGGACCCTGGCGATTGGCTGGTTCCAGCCTTTTTGGACACCAAAGCCAACGTCGGAGACAGCTCCTGAACGGAACGCGAAACGCTGCCGCGAGACCGGCCGTTGCGCGTTAACCGGCAAGCTGATTGCTCAGTGCCCGCTCAGAACCAGCGTGTTGACCGGCATCAGGATCAGTCGCAGACGCAGGCCTGCCGCGTGGACGACACCGATCGTGTCGACGACATGCAGAAACGCAGCCTCCCAGAAACCCAGGTCTTCATGCTCCAGCCGCTCGTGGTTGTCCGTGTACACATTTGCCAGACAGTTGCTGCCGGCCGGAATGTCGTCCGCCATGCCTTTGTACAGGGGTTCGAGATAGACAAGGATCGACCCCGGCACCGTATTGGTCTGCACATCACGCAATTCGTCCGAGGGGCGGATCTGACCCGAGGGGATCACGTCCTGCACCTCGACCACGACCATCGGGATCACCGTAAACGGTTTGGTCATGCAGCCAAGCTCTCCGATCATGCCCGGCTTGATGACCTGTGCGGACAGCTGATTGAAGGCCGCCTGGAACCGGTCATGACCGGACGAGGACGGAACCAGAATACCAGCCGGGCGCAGCAGCGGGCTGACATAGTCGCCGACCTGCAATCCGAACTGTTCGACGCGGCCCGTAACCCCGGCATTGATGACGGTTTTATCCAGCTCGGTCAGGGCGGCGTCCAATTGTGCATTGGCGCTGGCCAATTGCGCGGGAATCAACTCTTCGATCTGTTGCACGACCGCAGCGCGCCGGGATTGGGCTGCTGTCATTTGGGCTTCACGCTCGGCCACCAGGTTTTCCAGGCGGTCGATTTCGGCCAGACGCACAGCGCTTGATCCTTCGTCGCGCAGGGTTGTATTGCGCTCAAGATCCTCCAGCGCCTGATCAAGCGCGGCCTTTGCGCCGGCAATCCCGGCTTCCGCCTCGGCCAGATCGGTTTGCGCGACTTTCAGCGAGGCCTGAACCTGCGCGATTTCGGCATGCGCCGCCTCGACCTGCGCGGTCTGGGTCAGATCCTCGATCCGGAAGATCGGTTGACCGGCCGTGACCTGTTCGTTGTTTCGAACGTAAACTTCGGATACGCGCCCGCCCAGTTGCGGCAGGATGGTGACAGTGCGGAAATAGGACGCCGCCGTGCTGCTGGCGGGATGAAAATAAAACAGGGTGGTGATCACGGTCAGCGCCAGAATGGCACATGTGGTCAGACCCCAGCGCAGTTCGTACCACATGGTGAACAGTGTGATCTCGTGTCCGATCCGCTTGCCCTGAACATAGCGTCGAAACAGATAATCCGGCAGCACCGTGACCAGCGCACACATCAATGTCTCAAGCATGAATTAGTGCTCCTGCTGCGGTTCTTGTGCCGGTTGTGGCGCGGGTGGTTCCGGCGCGCGCTGCGGCGCCAGGGACCGGATGGCATCGGCAATTCCACGCAGGGGTGCAGCAAAATCCGGGAACTGAAACCCGGCCACAAGGATCGCCGCGACCCAGAACAGACCGTTATGAGTGAACAACGCCAGCAGCGCCAGAATACCCACTAGCTGAAATTGCGGATGGTTGGACTGGTGTGCAATTTTCTCGGGGATCGAATGCAGGGTGAAATATGCAACCCCAAGCAAAACAATCACGACAACAGTAAAAACCAGCATGAAAGTGAAAAGAAAATCGCTTCCGTCTGCCTGTGTCACGTAGGACGGAATATGTCCCGTGGCCATCGGGTGTAATTCTGCGGCGTTCACCCTGCCCTCCCTTTATCTGATTGCCCACTGTTTGAATGGGTTGAAGCGCAAATTCAAGCCTGCTTGAATGACCTGACCCCGCTTCACGGGTTGTGTTCCATAAACATCGATTCAGACGGGTAAAACGAGTTGATTGATTTTCTGATCATTGGCGGCGGCATCGCCGGTCTGAGCGCGGGCGCACGCCTGTCGCAATTTGGCTCTGTCACCGTGCTGGAAGCGGAAGACGCGCTGGGGTATCACGCTTCGGGTCGGTCGGCTGCCCTGTTCGAAGAAAGCTATGGGCCACCGTCGGTGGTCGCGTTGAACAGGGCCGGTGCGCAGTTTCTGCAATCCGATAACGGCGGTTATCTGACACCTCGGGGGATCATGCTGGTTGCGGCACCCCATCAGGCCGAAGAATTCAGGAAAGATGCCGAAAACCTGAGCGTGGCGCCGATTTCCACGGAAGACGCCTTGGCCCGTGTCCCGATCCTGGACCCGGACACGCTGGCATTCGCGGCAGTTGGTCATGCCGCGTTTGACATCGACACGGACCGGTTGTTGCAGGACTTTGCCCGAACCATACGAAAGAACGGCGGCCAAATTCTGACCAGGCGCAAGGTCAATGCAATCAGCAAGCCCCGGCATTGGGAAATAAAGGCAGATCAGGTTTATCAGGCCCGGATGCTGGTCAATGCCGCTGGCGCATGGGCTGATGAAATCGCGGAACTGGCCGGGATCGCACCGCTCGGCATCACGCCGTATCGCAGATCGATGGCCCGCATTCCTGCGCCGGGCGGATATGACCTGCGCGGCTGGCCCATGATGCTGGGTGCCGGCGACAGCTGGTATGCCAAGCCGGACGCGGGAAACCTTATCGTGTCCCCTAGCGAGGCTGATCCCGTCGCCCCCCACGATGCCTATGCCGATGACATGGTTCTGGCTGAAGGGTTGGCCCGGTATGAAGCGATGGTCACGGAACCCGTCAACCGGGTTTTGGCGAACTGGGCGGGATTGCGCAGCTTTGCCCCGGACGGAACTCTGGTTCTGGGGCCTGATCCCGGCGACCCCTCGTTCGTCTGGTCCGTCGGTCAGGGCGGTTACGGGTTTCAGACCGCACCCGCTGCATCACAGCTTGTCGCGGATCTGACAACAGGCGCCGCCCCCGAACTGGATCAGGAAACAGTCGCCGCTTTGAGCCCGGCGAGGTTTTACGCATGACCCTCCGCAAATTGCCCTCGAACGCGAGCGTTGCGACGCCGGAGGCCGGCGGAAAATTGGTTGCTCCGGCCGCGAGCCGAAACAGCGGTGTTCTTTGCGACCTGTTGCTGCAATGGGCACCGCGTTCAGGTTCCGCGCTTGAGATTGCCAGCGGCACCGGCCAGCATGTCAGCGCCTTTGCGGCCACCCTGCCCGAAGTCAATTGGCAACCGACCGAAGTTGATCCTGTTCGCCGCACCAGCATCGACGCCTATACAACGGCCCTGGCCAACGTATCGAAGGCCGCACATCTGGATGCCACAACAGAAGGCTGGCACAGGCAGTTTGCAGAGCTCGACCTTGTGGTCCTGATCAACCTGCTTCACCTTATCAGTTGGGACGAAACAAAGACGCTTCTGACGGAAGTCGCCCTGGCGCTGTGCGTAAATGGGCGTTTTGTCCTTTATGGCCCGTTCAAGCGTTCCGGTACCCTGACCAGCGACGGTGACCAACGCTTTCATGACGCCCTTTTCCAGCAAGACCCTGAAATCGGGTACAAAAACGATGATGACATCGCTGAATTCATGGAAGGGCAAGGATTGAGTGTTGTCGAAAGAGTGGAGTTGCCTGCAAATAATCTAGCCTTCATTGCGGATAAACGCGGCAACTGATCAAGATCAAAGTCTAGTGGTGAACTTCGATATATTCCGTTTTTTGTATATAACGGAGAACGTCAATGACCTGGACGACAAAACTGTCTGAAACCCGAACCGGTTTGCGCAACCTGAATGGGGCGATTCCCGACACGGCGCGCGCCTTCGGCGCGTTGGGAAAATCTGTCAAAGAAGGCGGTGCGTTGGACTACAAGATCAAGGAATTCATCGCCCTTGGGATGTCGATCGCCGTGCGCTGTGAACCCTGCATCTCATTGCACACAGAAGCCCTTGTGAAAGCCGGGGCTTCACGCGACGAAGTCTCGGACGTGCTTTCAATGGCCATCCAGATGGGCGGTGGACCATCCATGATGTACGCGGCCAAGGCATTGGAATGTTTCGACGAACTTTCCATTAAGTAACAACAAGTTACCCTATAAGCCCAGCACAAAAGGCGGCGCACTTCAGGTGCACCGCCCGTGGTTCTTACTTAACCGTCCTTGCGGATGGTTTCGTTTTTCGGATCGTAGGGGCTGTCGCAGGTTACGACCGCATCCCACAGCTTGTCCTGAATTTTGACCTGCAGCTTGGTGCCTTCGACCGCCAATTCGGGCTTCACATAGCCCATGCCGATGGATTTCTCGAAGGCCACCGAGTAGCCGCCCGAGGTTAGACGACCCACGCGCTCACCTTCCGGCGTGTACAGCGCCTCGCGGCCCCACGGGTCGGCATCGTCCGGGCCGTCGATCAGCAGGGTGCAGCATTTCACGCGCACGCCGGTCTCTTCCAGCTTGGCCTTGCCGTAGAAGTCCTTGGACAGGTCAACAAAACGCGGCAGATCGGCTTCCAGCGGGGTTGCATCGCGGCCCAGTTCGGTGCCGAAGGCGCGATAGGATTTCTCCTGACGCAGCCAGTTCTGAGCGCGTGCACCGACCAGCTTCATACCGTGCTTCTCACCAGCTTTTTCCAGCAGGTCGAACAGGTAGTTCTGCATCTCGATCGGGTGGTGCAGTTCCCAGCCCAGCTCACCGGTATAGGCCACACGGATCGCGTTGACCGGGCACATACCCAGTTCGATCTGACGGGCCGATAGCCACGGGAAACGCTTGTTGGACAGAGCGGTTTCCGGATCGGCGTCTTTGATGACCTCTTTCAGCACGTCGCGCGACTTGGGCCCGGCGATGGCGAAGACGCCCCACTGGGTGGTCACGTCCTGGATCTCGATGTAACCGAACTCCTCCATCTTGTCCTCGGCCGCTTTTCGCAGGTAGTCGGCGTCGTACTCGGTCCAGGCACCGGCCGAGACGATGTAGTAGTTATTCTCGCCATTGCGGACGATGGTGTACTCGGTGCGGGTGGTGCCGTGCGACGTCAGCGCGTAGGTCAGGTTGATACGACCGACCTTGGGCAGCTTGTTGCAGGTGAACCAATCCAGGAATTGCGTCGCACCGGGGCCTTTGACGACATGCTTGGTGAAGGCCGACGCGTCGATCAGGCCAACGCCTTCGCGGATCGCCTTGGCTTCTTCGACGGCATGTTGCCACCAGCCACCACGGCGGAACGAGCGGCTTTCCTTGTCGAAGTTGTCAGGTGCATCGACGGGGCCGAAATAGTTCGGGCGTTCCCACCCGTTGACCCATCCGAACTGTGCGCCACGTGCTTTCTGCCGATCATAGGCCGGAACGGTACGCAGCGGACGGCAGGCTTCACGCTCTTCATCCGGGTGGTGCAGGATGTAGACGTGCTCATAACACTCTTCGTTCTTGCGCGCCGCGAACTCGGTGGTCATCCAGTTCGACGAATAGCGTTTCGGGTCCAGCGAGGCCATGTCGATCTCGGCTTCGCCATCGACCATCATCTGAGCCAGATAATAGCCGGTGCCGCCCGCGGCGGTGATACCGAACGAGAAACCTTCGGCCAGCCACATGTTGCGCAAGCCCGGTGCCGGACCGACCAGCGGGTTGCCGTCAGGGGTGTAGCAGATCGGGCCGTTGAAATCGTCTTTCAGACCGGATTCGGCACAGGACGGCACACGTTCGGCCATTGCCATGTACTGATCCGCGATCCGGTCCAGATCCAGCGGGAACAGGTCGGCACGGAAGCTGTCCGGCACGCCATGTTCAAAGCGCGCGGGTGCGCCGTGCTCATAGATACCCAGAATCCAGCCGCCACGTTCTTCACGCGCATAGGATTCGTTGTCCGCGTCGCGCACGACGGGGTGTTCCGGGTTGCCCGCTTCACGCCATTTGCCCAGCTCAGGGTCCTTGTCCATGACGATGAAAGTGTGTTCGACCGGAATCGCGGGCATCTTGATGCCCAGCATCTTGGCGGTGCGCTGTGCGTGGTTGCCCGATGCGGTCACGACATGCTCGGCTGTGATCACGACCTTCTCGTCGCTTTCGACAAGGTTGCCACCCTTTTCCACCATTTTGGTGCAGGTGACTTCCCAATGGGTGCCGTTCCAGTGGAACGCGTCGGCCTGCATCTTGCGCACGATGTCTACGCCACGCTGACGGGCCCCCTTGGCCATCGCCTGTGTTACGTCCGCAGGGTTTATGTAGCCGTCTTCGGTGTGGTAGATCGCACCCTTCAGGTCCGAGGTCTCGATCAGCGGCCAGCGTTCCTTGATCTGCTCGGGTGTCAGCCACTCGTAGGCGACGTCGCAGGTTTCGGCTGTGGACGCATAGAGCATGTATTCGTCCATACGCTCTTGCGTTTGCGCCATGCGCAGGTTGCCGACCACGGCGAAACCTGCGTTCAGGCCGGTTTCCTCCTCGAGCGTCTTGTAGAAATCGACCGAGTATTTGTGGATGTGAGTTGTCGCATAGGACATGTTGAACAGCGGCAGCAGACCGGCGGCGTGCCAGGTCGATCCGGACGTCAATTCGTCCCGCTCGATCAGCATCACATCGTCCCAGCCCGCCTTGGCCAGATGATACGCAATCGAGGTGCCGACGGCGCCGCCGCCAACGACCAGTGCTTTGACTTGGGTTTTCATGTGCCCGCTCTCCGGAATGAATCTGTTTGGCATGGTTTATGACGAATGGCGCATCTGACCGCAAAGTCCATCCGACGCAAAAACGGACAAAACCGACCTTAGTGCACGAACAACAGAAGTTCGGTCAGCTGAAGATCGTTGAATTTGAGTATTTGGGAAAAGATGAAGCGGCAGGGCCGCTCACAATATCTTGCCCGGGTTCATGATATTGTCCGGATCCAAAGCAGATTTGATTGCGGCCATGTAATCCAACGCAGGCCCGAGCTCTCGATGAAGGTAGGGTCGCTTGCCTTGCCCGATGCCATGTTCACCCGTGCAAGTTCCGTCCATAGAGATGGCCAGATCATTCAGCCAGCCGACGAATTGTTCAGCATTGGACACCTCGGCTGCATTGTCCATGTCGATCAACAACAGAGTGTGGAAGTTGCCGTCCCCGACATGCCCTACCATCGGCGCGACCAGGCCCAACTCGGCCGCTTTGGCCTGCGTGGCAGTCACACATTCGGAGAGACGCGAGATCGGGACGCAGACATCGGTCGAAATACCACTTGTGCCGGGTCGTAACTGCAGACACGCCCAGTACATGTCGTGGCGGGCCTGCCAAAGCCTGTTACGTTCTTCCGTGGTCGAGGTTGCGGCGAAATCGGTACCGCCAAACTCATCCGCGATGTGTCCGAAGGTTTCGGCCTGTTCGATGGCACCGGATTCGGACCCGTGAAACTCGAGCAGCAAGAGCGGTGTTTCAGGGAGAGCCAGGCCGGAATAGGCATTGGCCGCCTTGACCGACAACTCATCCAGCAATTCGATCCTGGCCACGGGGATGCCGTATTGGATGGTCATCATGACGGCCTGACAGGCCGCATCGACGGAGGGAAAGGAACACCGGGCTGAACTGATCGCCTCGGGGATGCCCTGAAGGCGCAGCGTCAGTTCGGTGATGATGCCCAAGGTGCCCTCGGCCCCGATCAGCAGCCGGGTCAGGTCATATCCGGCCGAGGACTTTTTGGCCCTGTGGCCGGTACGAATGATCCGCCCATCCGGCATCACGGCCTCGAGGCTGAGTATATTGTCCTTCATCGTGCCGTAGCGGACGGCATTTGTGCCTGACGCGCGGGTCGCAGCCATCCCGCCCAGCGAGGCATTCGCCCCCGGGTCGATGGGAAAAAACAGGCCCTGATCCCGCAGATACGTATTCAGATCCTCACGCGTGACACCGGGTTGCACAAGACAGTCCAGATCACCGGCATTGACGGCCAGTATCTTGTTCATCTGGCTCAGATCAACACAAACCCCACCTGCGGGCGCGTTCACGTGCCCTTCCAGCGAAGTGCCGGTTCCAAATGCAATCACCGGCACTTTGTGAAGCGCACAGGTGCTGACGATATCCGAGACTTCTGCGGTTGAGTGTGGAAAGACCACCGCGTCCGGCGGCTGGTTTTCTATCCAGGTCGTTGTATGCCCATGCCGATCGCGGATGGCATCACCCGTTTGCAGCCGGTCCCCGAATGTCTGTTTCAGGATACCGATTGCGGTTGCAATCCCGTCCTCATTCCGGGGCAAAGCGTTTGCCTGCACCATGGTCTTTCCTTTCTGTCGCCCGGTTATTCACCCAGCGCGATACCTTCACGACGCGGGTCTGCGCCACCGATCAGCACCTCTCCGATTTCGATAGCATGCAGGCCCGAGGTCAGATCCCGGGCATTCACTTCGAAACCCAGCTCGGTCAGGGCATCCAGGAAACCTTCTGCACCGGTGCCCAACTCGACATCATAGGTCCCAAAACGGTTGACCAGATGCGGCAAGGACACTGCCTGCTGCACATCCATGCCCCAATCGGCCCAGGCGATGATCGATTTGGCGACATACCCGATGATGCGGCTGCCGCCAGGCGAGCCTATGGCCAGCACCGGAGCACCGTCCTGCATGACGATGGTCGGGCTCATCGACGAGCGGGGGCGTTTGCCGGGTTCAAGCCGGTTGGCAATCGGGACGCCGTCCTTGTGCGTTCGGAACGAGAAATCCGTCAGTTCATTGTTCAGCAGGAAGCCGTTTGTCATCAGCCGTGAGCCAAAGCCGTTTTCGATCGTTGTCGTCATCGACAGCACATTTCCATACCGGTCAACGATCGAGATATGCGACGTCGACGGCAGCTCCAGAGAAACATCATCCGCCAGGTTCAGGGCGTGGTCGAACTCGGGCTTGCCGGGTGTTGCCTCGGTCAGGGTACCTTCCTGGTTCAGCAGCGAACCGCGCTGGGAAAGATAGTCCGGGTCCACCAGACCGGCGGTCGGCACCGGGACGAAATCGCTGTCAGCCATGTAGCGACCGCGATCGGCAAATGCCAGTCTCGAGGCGTCACCGATCAATCGCCACGCTTCGGGGTTTTCCGGCCCGAGGCCAGCCAGATCGTAGCCGTCCAGCATTCCCAGAATTTGCCCGACCGTCAGGGCACCTGATGATGGCGGGCCCATGCCGCAGACCTCATAGGCCCGGTAGGCCGCGCAAACCGGCGCGCGCTCGACCACCTGATAGAGCGCGAGGTCGACCCCGGACAACACACCCGGATTGCCCGGCGCCGAGCGGACTGTGTTCACGATGCCCGCAGCAATATCGCCACCGTAAAACCCGGCTGAGCCTTCACTTGCCAAAGTGCGAAGCGTTTCGGCATATGCCGGATTTGTCAGCCGCTGCCCCTGTTCCAAAGGTGCCCCACCGGGCAGGAAATATTCGGCCGTAGCAGGAAAACGCGCCAGCCTCTCGGCGTCGTTCGCGACCAAAGCCGCCAATCGAGGCGACACCAGAAATCCGTCATCGGCCAGCGCGATGCCGTCCTTGAACAACGAGGGCCATGAGCTGCGCCCCCAGCGCCGATGCGCTTCTTCGAGCAAGGCAGGCGTACCGGGCGTTCCCACAGAAAGGCCACTGACAACGGCATCGAAGAACTTCAGCGGCTCTCCGTTTTCGTCCTGAAACAGCGTGGGTCTTGCCGCGAGCGGTGCAGTTTCACGCCCGTCCAGAGTGGTCAGCTGACCGCTGGCCGCATCGTACCAGACCAGAAAGGCGCCACCGCCCAGACCTGACGATTGCGGCTCGACCAATCCCAGGACGACCTGAACGGCAACCATCGCGTCCGCCGCCGTGCCCCCGTCGCGCAGCACCCGCGCGCCCGCCTCGACCGCAAGCGGGTTGGCGGCGGCCACCATCCAGTCTTGCGCTTCAACCGGGGCCCCGGCCATCTTCGCTTCAAGCGCTGCGATCACCTCAGCGGTCAGCGCCTGCGCCTCACCTTCGGTCGCCGCCTCGGGCGACACCGCGTCCGCAGTTTCCTGAGCGAATACCGAAGTGGTCGAGACAGCCACAGACAGAAGCAGTCCTGAAATCATTCCACCTTTCATAGTGTCCTCTCAATCTAATAATGATGAAATACACGATCGCCCCGGCCTTTCCGACCGGGGCGTCATTTTGTCAAAGCATTGATGGCACCACCTGATCCGGTGGCCGATGCCCGTCCTCGAAGGTTTTGATATTGATGATGACCTTCTCGCCCATCTCAATGCGCCCCTCCAGCGTGGCGGACCCCATGTGCGGCAACAGGACAACATTGGGCAGTTGCCTCAGGCGCGGATTGACGTCGGTTCCATGTTCGTAGACATCCAACCCTGCCCCCGCGATTTCGCCTGACCGGATCATGCGGGTCAGCGCATTTTCATCGACCACTTCACCGCGCGACGTGTTCACAAGAACGGCCGACGGTTTCATCAGTTTCAGACGACGTGCGTTCATCAGATGAAAACTTGACGGGGTCGACGGGCAGTTGACCGAGATGACATCCATCCGCGACACCATCTGGTCCAGGCTCTCCCAATAGGTCGCTTCAAGTTCTTCTTCGGTCTCGGGGCGCAGCCTGCGGCGGTTGTGGTAATGCACCTGCATTCCGAACGCGGCGGCACGGCGCGCGACAGCCTGACCGATCCGGCCCATGCCGAGGATGCCAAGCCGGCGACCGCCGATCCGCCCTCCAAGGAATGCCGTGGGCGCCCATCCCGTCCAATCGCCCTTTTGCATGATCGCCAGCCCCTCGGGGATACGGCGTGTGACGGCCAATATCAGCGCCATTGTCATATCCGCGGTATCATCGGTCAGAACACCGGGGGTGTTCGAGACCAGTATCCCACGCTGCCGCGCCGTCGCGACATCGATATTATCGACGCCGGCGCCATAATTTGCGATCAGCCGCAGGTTTTCACCCGCCTGCCCCAGCAGTCCGCCGTCAATGGTATCCGTGACCGTCGGGACAAGGACATCCGCCTCTTTCACGGCCGCGACAAGCTCGTCGCGGGTCATGGGTGTATCATCGTCCCGCAGGCGCACATCAAACAGCTCGCTCAATCGGGTTTCCACTGCCTCTGGCAACCGTCGCGTAACGACAACACTCAGACGTTCTCTTGGCACTTTCGCCCTCCCACTGCTTTGCAAACGTGCGCGCGCCATGTCATCGTGGCGCAGGATAAGGCGGGGCACAAGAACCCCACGGCCATTGAGTCGACCTTTTTTCGAAACCCGTTGAACAGGTATAAGAGCAGGCATTCGGTGAGTGGTTTTCTATCGGTAAAACGCCCGGTTCTGGCGGTCCTGTCTGTATTTCTGATCGTGTTCGGCACATTGGCGGCCAGCGCGCAGGACAAACGCGGCCCCGTCACCAACCTGCCGTTGCCACGTTATGTGTCGATGAAAGCCGCAGAAGGGAATGTACGCCGCGGGCCATCGCTGACCCATCGAATCGATTGGGTGTTCAAGCGGCGCGGGATGCCGTTGCAGATCACTGCCGAATACGGAAACTGGCGCAAGGTTCAGGATCGCGACGGCGCCGGAGGTTGGGTCCACTACGCCCTGTTGTCAGGCGTACGGACCGTTCTGATCGAAAGCGACATGCTGCCGGTCTATTCCAGTCCCGACTCCGGCTCACAGGTCAGCGCTCATTTCGAAGCGGGCGTCGTGGCCCGCCTTGGAACCTGCACGGTTGACTGGTGCCGCGTCTCGGCCGGTGGCTATCGCGGCTGGACGCTGAAAGGTAACCTGTGGGGCGTTGATCCTGCAGAAATCCGGGAATAGCCCTTTCGCCGACGTCTATTCCGGGTCGCCAACGCCGCGAGCGCCAAGCTCCTGATCCAGCATCAAAAGGTGCCAGCGATCACCGTTGGCGGCCTTTGCCTTGTCCAACACCTGACCTATCAGATCCTCTTCCTCGATCTGTTCGTCCAGAAACCAGTTCAACATGTTCTGGGTGCTGAACTCCCTGACTTCCTGCGCCAGTTCGAACAACGCATTGATTTGACCTGTTACAGTCTTCTCCTGCGCCAGCGCCGCTTCCAACACATCAACCGGCGAGCCAAAATCCACCTGGGGTTTGGCAATCCCGTCAATCTCTATCCGCCCCCCGCGCTTGGCCAGAAACTCGAAGATACGCATTGCGTGTGCGTTTTCCTCTGCCGACTGGCTTTTGAACCACTGTGCAAAGCCTGGCAGATCCTGGGATTCGAAATAAGCGGCCATCGCAAGATAAGAATACGAGGCGTGAAGCTCATTGTTGATCTGACGGTTCAGGGCGTCTGAAACTTTGGAATTCAATTGCATTTCTGAGCCTCCTTGGCACGTGTCTTGCGGATGTCCGACAGCTAATCCCTGAAATCCCCATTTTCAATGCGATTTCCATTTTTTATTAGTTATTTCATTACCTTAATTAACACTTTGTGCAACTGAAATTCAATTGCAACTGGCCTGCGGCAAAACAAGGAAGCCACCGTACCTGTCGCTCCCAATCCTTTACTGGGGCTGGCAATTCACGCCGTCCCGGCTACTGTTGCGACAAAACAAGAAGGGAAGACCATGAAAGCCGTGACTTATAGCGCCTTTGGTTCCGCAGGCGACGTTCTGAAAGTACAGGATGTGCCCTCAACCGCTCCGGGTGTCGGAGAAGTCACAGTCGACCTGGCGTTTTCAGGCGTCAATCCTTCTGATGTCAAAGCCCGCGCCGGAAGCAGACCCGGCGTGACCAAGCCGCCGTTCCCGGTGATCATCCCGCACAGCGACGGGTCCGGTGTTATCGCAGCGGTTGGCGAGGGAGTCCCAACCTCAAGGATTGGTAAACGCGTCTGGCTCTGGAACGGCCAGTGGCAGCGGCCGTTCGGCACAGCCGCCACTGAGATCACGCTGCCGGCCGAGCAAGCCGTGCCGCTGCCCGATTCCGTGTCTTTCGAAACCGGAGCCGTACTGGGCATTCCGGGCCTGACAGCATGCCACGCCGTATTCTCCGGCGGAGACATCGCAGGGCAAAGCCTGCTGGTTCACGGCGGCGCTGGCACGGTCGGCCATCTGGCCGTTCAACTGGCAAAGTGGGGCGGCGCCCATGTCATCGCCACGTCCGGTCCAGGCAGTTTCGAAAGGGTTTTGCAGGCCGGAGCAGATGCGGTTCTGGACTACAATGCCCCAGACCTCGCGGATCAAATTCTGCAAGCCAACAACGGACGCCCAATCGCCCGAATCGTCGATGTCGAGTTTGGCCGGAACGTCGAGACGAACACGGCAGTCATCGCGGAAAACGGACGGATCAACACTTTTGGGTCCGCCAAGGAAATGCTTCCCGTTCTGCCCTTCTACCCTCTGATGTTCAAAGCGGTCACGCTGGAGACCATCCTGGTTTATCTATTGCCCATGGCCTCCCGTTCTGCTGCAATCGAAAAACTCCATACCGCACTTGAGGCAGGTGCCTTAAATTGCCCAATCCAACAGGTATTTTCTATGGACGAGTGCCCGGCGGCGCACGAATTGGTCGCGACCGGACATCGCGCCGGGGCGGTCTTGATTGAAACAAAATGAAGGCTTGAAAAAATTTCTGGGGCAACCGAGATTTTTGCAGGAAAGCCCTTGAACACCGCCACCAACAATCGTAGACAGCCGCTCACCGTTGGGGTGTAGCCAAGTGGTAAGGCAGCGGTTTTTGGTACCGTGTATCGTAGGTTCGAATCCTACCACCCCAGCCACCCACTCCTCCATATCGAGACCGCGCAAGGTGTGCTCTGATTAGTCACGTGTTATCCGCGGATTAGCGGCGTGGCGCAATTGCGCAGACCGTGGACCGTGCCGGAGCAGCGCCGCAAATCTCTGAAAGTCTGCGTTCGGCATTTTCGCGGTAGCAGGTGTGGATGTGGTGGATCAGAGAGTCGCGAGAAGCGCACGCTGGTCCTGCCAGTCTGATGGCAGGGTTCGCGATTTGCACCAGTCGGACGTAAAGCCGAGGGGCTGTTCGCCTTCCAGTACATTTCGCACGAGATCCGGCGCGAGGAAGGCGAGATCGATCATGTGCTGAACGCGGCGTTTGGAGATATTGCTGGCTTCTGCAATGTCGCCGAAGGTTTCGCCCGCCTTGATCCGCTCCAGCCAGTGATGCGCATGCGCGATGTTTCGGATCAACGTCTCGTCTCTTGCGGCGGTCGTATCAGCGAGAATGATCTTGGTTTCGACACCCCGCTTTCGCACCTGGAACGGCGCTTCGATCCGCAGGGCGTTTGCGTCCAATGCATCAGCGTTGGTATCCAGCATCGCCGCTACGCCTTTGATATCTAGCCTGAGCATAATCTTTCCCGGCGCAATCTCGATGCGTTCTACAATCGGCAAGATGTCTTTGCGCTCCGGCTCTGAGATCAGCTCCGTCAGTTTGCTTCGAACGCGGGCGATCTCACTGGCGTCGGACTGTAGGCAGAGACACCCTGCAAATGTAGGGTTAGCAAGATGGCTACGCGCAAGAGTGCCGATCTGTGCCTCAAGCTGGTCCGCCGGCAAGCGCCAGCCATCGAGGTTCTCCTCGCCGCTGCGCGCGATCAGCCGGTGCGAGACGTAGTAGCGCAAACGGGTGCTCTTCTTCGTTTTAGAATGCGATGGCGTCAGCCGGTCTCCGGTTTCATCAAAGATTTTCCCGCAAAGTAGCGACACGTGGCGCGGCGTCTTTTTCAAGCGTATCCGGGAGGCCATCCCTTGCAGCCTGAGCTGAACCGCATCCCATCGGTCGGGATCGATGATCGGGTCGTGCTGGCCGTCATGCACTTGATCTTTGTGCCGGATGCGCCCGGCATAGACCGGGTTTGTCAAAACGTGATGGATATGCCCGCGGTCGAAAGCGCCGCCGCCGCGCGTCTCACCCGATGACAGTGTCCTTCGCCGGGTGCGCAGTAACAAAGCGTCGGCCTTTTCCTTCACCTGCCGGATCGTCCCGTGTTGTTCGTAAAGCGCGTAGAGCGTCCGGATCGTCTCGGCCTCAGGTTCATTAATCTTCAGCGTCCGGCCATCCGGATCGTACCCCATCGGCACCTGCCCGCCCATCCAGAGCCCCCGACGCTTTGAGGCAGCAATCTTGTCCCGGATCCTCTCCGCTGTCACTTCGCGCTCGAACTGGGCGAAGCTGAGCAGCATGTTCAGTGTCAGACGTCCCATGCTGGTCGCGGTATTGAACGACTGCGTGACCGAGACGAAGGAGGCACCGGTGGCATCCAGGATATCGACGATCTTCGCGAAGTCCGCCAGCGACCGTGTCAGACGATCGATCTTGTAAACGACGATCTGGTCGATTTTTCCATCGCCTATATCCGCTAAAAGCTGCTGCAAAGCAGGGCGGTCCAGTGATCCACCAGACAACCCACCATCATCATATTGGTCCGGTACCAGCACCCAGCCTTCATGTTTCTGGCTGGCCAGATAGGAGGCACAGGCCTCCCGCTGGGCATGGAGCGAGTTGAACTCCTGCTCCAACCCGTCTTCCGAGCTTTTGCGGGTGTAGATGGCGCAGCGGATCTTCTTCATCTGCTGCTTCCTGACCTGCTGGTGAGGCCGAAGAACCGTGGGCCTGACCATGTCGTGCCAGTGATATGCTTTGCAATCGCGGAGAGCGACGGCCAGTCCTTGCCATCCATTCGATAGCCGCCTTCGGTCACCTCGACCTGGTAGGTTCGGCCGTTCCATTCCCGCACGAGGTGCGCGCCGGACCGAAGGTCGCCGCATGTGGTGACGGCAATCGGCTTGCCTTCTGCGATTTGTCGCAGCTTGCGCCGTGTCGCCGCCGGCAGACCGCCCGAAGAGCGGCACTGCGCGTCATAAGCTACTGCCTTGCGCAGGAACGCCACCGACAAATACGGCGGTGGAGGAGACCCAAAAGCCTCCTCCCACGCGGCAATCGCCAGCGGTCGATCCGGATCCGGCTTACCGGGCATCAGACTTTTCGGCTGTTGAAGTCGCACCAGTTTGGGCGGGCATCGCCAAGATCCGATAGCGCTTGGGCTTGCCCTCATCTGGCTTCGCGCCCAAAACCTCGTAGCCCGCCTTGCGCAGCCCAGTCAGCGCCGCCCGCGTCGTGTGCATCTGCCAGTCGAGTTTTTCGCTGATCGTGGCAACATCTGCCCCGGCCTTGCGGCTGAGCATCTGAATGAGCAGCGCTTTCTTGGTTTTGGGTTTCGGCGATCGTGTCATTTGGCCTTCTCCTTTTGGTTCACGCAGGCTGAAAGTGACCCTGCTACCGAGGAGAGCCCGGAGACCCGGGCGGAAAATGGCGCGGCGCAACATTGGATACGTCGCAACATGGACAGTACCGCTCTGTTTGGCTCACAAGTCCAGTGGAAGAATGACCGCTTAACGCAGAAAAGCCGTCATCTGATAAAAATAGTCAGATGACCGAGTCGAGCCCAAAGTGGCCGGTCGTTTGTCCTAAATTCCCAGTGTCCCTGGCTCACGATCTACTGATCTGCTTGATTTCCATTGAAGCCATGTAGCGGCGTTCCACAGTTCCAATATGTGACAGCACCTCCATCTCGAAACTTTCCTTGAAGGTAAAGGGCCCCAAATGGCCGGCACCCTTTAGAACCTTTAAATCAACGAGCTTACCTTGGGTTGCCAGAATTTCTGCGATGCGCTTCGTGTGCGCATGAGTCTGCGATCCGAGCATGATCGTAGAGGGAATTCCCTCAGGAAAAATGTTTTCTGGATCAGGTTCATTCAAAAGCGCATCGAAATCGCTAGGGGCTTTGTAAACCCAATCAATCATTGCGCATCTGCGTTCACGACTTAGGGCCTGCCAAGCGCCAAGTCCTCCCCAAAAATCGGTAAAAACCTGTGCACTGAACTCTTCGCATCCCTCTTCTATGCCGGTTTGTATTGCGTTTGTGAGGCTTACAATCTCGGAATACAATGTACCGTCAGTCGCACCTCCTGCTTTCAGTAGACTGAATAAAGTTGGTTCATAGAGGCAAAGTGATTGAACAAGGTCGGGTCGAGCTCTGGCAATGTGCAACGCCAGCGCTCCACCATAGGAGTGCCCAATCAAGTGAGCGGGCCTCCCAAGCTTCTCAATCTCGGTGATGATCGAAGCAGCTTCCCGTTCCAACGTGAATGGCCCGTCCGGGATTTTACAATCCCGAGACCCGGTTCCTATTAAGTCGGGCGCTATTGTTCTGGTTTCATCGCTCATCCGTGCAAATAGAGTGCGCCACTGGCTTCCGTCAGCACCAGAACAATGTAGCCCCACGCAGGGAGCGGGCGATATTTGGGACCAGGACGGTGAAGACTGTAGAGATGCGTCAAATTGTTTATTCATGTGATGACCTCCGATCTGAATTTCACAATGGTGTCATTCATCCGGCCTTCAACCTATCGGGCACATGTCCCAGCTAGACCCAAAACGACGGGAAATTGATGGGACATTTGCCCCAAATTGACTAAAAAAAGACATGCGAACCGTTAGATACACTTCCTCAGGCGATGGTACATCGCTGGCCTGGAGCAAATCCGGAAACGGCCTGCCCATGGTAAAGGCAGCCAATTGGCTGACGCATCTCAGTTATGATCTCGACAGTCCAATTTGGTCTCATTGGATCGAAATGTTGGAAAGTCAATTCACCCTTGTTCGCTATGATGAGCGAGGCTGCGGATTATCTGACAAGCGAGTTGAGAACCTAGGTATTGATTACTGGGTTGATGATCTCGAATCTGTAATCGACGCCGCTGAAATAGATGGACCGTTTTATCTACTGGGTGTTTCTCAGGGTTCAGCGACTTCTATCGCGTATTCACTCATGTATCCCGACAGGGTCGCTGGGATGATACTTGTTGGCGGCTATGCAAGGGGCAGTAACCACCGTGGACCGGTTGCCGCCAAAAACTATAAGACAGTAATCGATGTATTTCGCTTGGGTTGGGAGAATGACAACCCAGCGTTCCAAGATGTATTTACATCAAGATTTCTTCCTGGCGCGGCAGTCGAACAGCGCTCATGGTTCACAGATCTTTGCCAAAAGACCGTTTTGCCTGAGACAGGGGCCGACTTGCTTATGGCGCGCGCTGACGTAAATGTTGAGAGCCTTCTGCCAAAGGTTTCAGTTCCAACACTGGTGATCCATTCAAGGGACGATCAGGTTATTCCGTTTGAAGAAGGGCAACGTCTCGCTCAGAAAATTCCCGGAGCGACAATGTCTGCTTTGGAGGGGAAAAATCACATTATCCAACGCGATGAACCTGCTTGGCGCGATTTTTCCACGAGTTTGCTTGAATTTACATCTTCCGGTCAAACAACAGACTTTAAAGATTTGACAAAGCGCGAGCAGGACGTGCTGAGACTTATCTGCCGGGCGATGAGTAGTAAAGAAATTGCTAACAGTCTCCAAATGAGTGAGAAAACCGTTCGAAACCACACAAGTAAAATCTACGCCAAACTTGAACTGCAAAACAGACAGCATGCAATTCGCACGTATGGGCATCTGTTCTGATTAGAGCATGATACTGCAAACCTATTTATCTGATCTAACGTGGCAATAGTAGCTCTGTCCTCATTGCAGAAATTGGTCGTAATTAACTGAATGTCCGCATCGAGCCCGAAGTGGTCGGTCAAATGACGTAAGGGCATCCACCTGGTCATCTTTCAGAGCTTTCACATTCCGAAGCGATAGTGGGAAACGGATGTACAGCATTACAGCAAGGCGGATGATCTCGGGACTGGGTCTAAAGTATTTGAAAAAGAAGGTTTGGTCATGGACAAAAGCTACGCAACCGCTCTGCCCCGCTCAAGCAAAGTTAATCTGACAAGACCCAGATGGCAGGACGCCTATGCTTGCTTCAGACCAACCAAATCGGAATAAGATCGCTCACCGCGAGTAATTTGCCGTTTGAGCGTGTTCACTGCTGCTTTTACTTTACCCTCGCCGAGTAGCGATGTGATCGCCTGATGTTCCTTAAATGATTTTGTCGTTCGATCGGAACGCTTGGACAGATGCGTCCGCATAGTTTGGACGATATCACTGACTTTTTGATATCCATCCCGCAGGTAACTGTTTCCGCAGGACCTGAAAAACGCGTCGTGAAACTCGGCGTCAAGTTCCAAGTACTGCTCGAATTCATCCGCTTCCTGCGCTTCTGACATCTTCGAAACAATTGTAGCCAGCTCATTGATCAGAACCGACGGCTTCTTTTCAAGCGCCTGCTCCAAAGCTGCAGATTCTAGGATGAGCCTATACTGACAAAGCTGCACTACGTCCTCTTGAGAAAGAGAGAATACAAAGGCTCCTCGATGAGGAAATATCTGAACGAGCCCCTGAAGATTCAAAGCCGACAGCGCTTCGCGAATCGGAGTTTTGCTGATGCCCATGGCATTTGACAGCTTCACTTCCGGCAACGATTCACCCAATTGAAACGTGCCATTGATAATGCCTTTTCGTATGTGCTCTTCAGCAGTTTTACTCAACGAATCCGGTCGCTTAATCTGCAAAATCTCGGTCATTTTCACTTTGTCCTATTTCGTCTCTCTAACACAATAGCACATGTGAGCTTGATTTCTATATTATATCTGATATCTCAGATAATAGATCGAAAATAACTAAATCCATGGGAGGATACCTTGTTCAAGAAATCAACATTGGCGCTTGGCGTCGTCATGTCAGCCGGGCTTGCTTTTGCAGCATCCGCTGAAACAGTCATTAAGGTTGGGCATGGCGCAGCAGAAGCGTTTCATATGCATCGCGCGCTACTGAAATTTGAAGAACTGGTCGAAGCTGGCTCGAATGGTGAGATCGACGTACAGATATTCCCTTCATCGCAGATGGGCCCTGATCGCGAGATGATCGAAGGTGTTCAAACCGGCGTTCTGGAAATGGCAATTCCTCCTTCCTCTTTCTTCGCGGGCTGGGATCCGGCTTTTGCAGTAATTGAACTGCCCTACATGTATTCCTCCAAAGACATCGCCTTTGATGTTCTTGATGGTGATGCTGGTGATGGCATGCTTGCACGGGTCGAAAACCAGGGATTGGTAGGTCTTGGCTGGCTTGAATTGGGTGTACGCAATGTGACCAACAATGTCCGTCCGGTTGCAACCCCTGCAGACCTCGAGGGTGTCAAACTGCGTACCATGAAGGTTCCGGCGCATGTGGCGACATTCGAAACGCTCGGGGCCAACCCGACGCCAATGAACTTTGGTGAGGTCTATTCTGCTCTCCAGCAAGGCGTGATCGACGGCCAGGAAAACCCACTGGCGATCATTACCTCACAGCGTTTCTACGAGGTGCAGAAATACCTTTCGACCACGGGCCATGTCTTTGCGGTCTATATGCCAGTCATCTCCAAACCGTTCTTTGACTCGCTGTCCGCAGAGCATCAGCAACTGGTGCGGGACTCGATGGCTGCCGCACGTAACTATCAGGCCGAGTTGGTCGCCAGCGAAGATGCAGCACAGCTGGAACAAATCCGGGCCGCTGGTGTCGAGGTTCTGGAACTGACAGCAGAGCAGCGACAGGCCTTTGCCGACAAAACCGAAAGCGTCCGTCTGCAGTATCGCGACGAGGTTGGCGCCGAAGCCTATGACGACTGGGTAGCAGCGGTTTCCGCAGCGAGCGGAAGCTGACCCTCGGACTACTCAGCCAATACGGGCACCCGTGCAATGAAGGTTCGGGTGCCCCTTTCGTTCAACGGGAGGTGAACGGTGTCGGTTATCAAATGGATCGATATGAATGCCGAAAAGGTCTTAGCCAGTGCACTTTTGGCCGCGATTGTCTTATTGATCTTTGGCAATGTGTTCATGCGCTACATTCTGAATGCCTCTCTTTCATGGGGCGAAGAGCTAACGCTTTGGCTATTTGTATGGTTTGTCTGGCTTGGCGTCAGCTATGCATTCCACACTGGCGATCATGTGCGGATCACGGTCCTGCGTGATGTCCTAAGCGAGCGGGCAAGGCTTTACGCGGATGTTGTGATCGCGCTTCTTGTCCTTGGATTTCTGGTCGTTCTAACAATTGAATGCATCAAGCTTATCCGACAGCCTTTTGTGGCCAGCCAGACGTCGGTCGTTTTGGGACTACCAATTCCGATCCTTTATGCTTCGGCGCCGATTGGCGCGGGCCTGTCTGCGATCCGCGTCACTCAACATCTGATCCGAACCCTGCGTCTGATCGCAGGAACCAAAGCGTGAGGAACCCGGCATGCTTGCGACAACGCTTTTCTTGACGCTCTTTGCCCTGTTGCTCTCCAGCGTGCCAATTGGCATCTGTTTGGGCTTAGCCACTATGATCGTGATGGTCTTTGTGGATGGCACGCCACCTATGGTTCTTCTGGCACGGTCGGTGGTAACAGGCGCGGACTCGTTTCCTCTAATTGCCGTCCCTCTGTTCATTTTGGCAGGCGACCTGATGCAGCACGGCGGGATGTCTCGTAGACTGGTTGGGTTCGCCAATGCGCTGATTGGTCATATCCGGGGTGGGCTGGCGTATGTGAACGTACTCGCCTGTGTGTTCTTTGCCGCCATATCCGGCTCATCTCCTGCGACCGTAGCCGCCATCGGGTCGAACATGATCCCAGAGATGGAAAAGGTCGGCTATACGCGCAAATTCAGCGGCGCATTGACAGCATCCTCGGGAATGATCGGTGTAATGATCCCGCCAAGTATTCCCTTCATCATCTATGGTGTTACTGCAGAGGTTTCGATCGGCAAACTGTTTCTCGCAGGCGTCGTTCCTGGCATCCTTTTTGCCCTCATGTTCATGTTGGTTGCTAGGGTTCTGCTGCGAAAGGACGAGGTTGTACACCAATCGACGATTACGTTCTCAGGTCCGGGCGTCTGGCAGAGTTTCCGCTCTTCTATCTGGGCGCTACTGGTGCCTGTGATTATCCTTGGGGGCATCTACAGCGGTATCTTCACCCCTACCGAAGCCGGAGCCGTGGCAGTGGTTTATGCCGCCTTCATCGGGATCTTTGTTTATGGAGACATCTCCCTCAAGGACCTGCCAGAGGTATTGGCGGGCAGTGCAAAGACCAGCGGGACTATTCTGATATTGGTGATCATGGCGACCGCCTTTGGCAGGCTGATCACACTCGCAAGAATCCCGACAGAACTCGCAACAACGATCACCAGCCTGTCCGACAACCCCATCATCATCCTGTTGCTGATCAATCTGCTGTTGTTGGTGATCGGAATGTTCATGGAGACGATTTCGTCGATCATCATCATGACACCGATCCTGCTGCCGGTTGCAACCGCGCTGGGTGTCGATCCGATTGTTTTTGGTGTCATCTTGACGGTCAACCTGGCCATTGGGTTTTGCACACCACCTTTGGGAGTAAACCTGTTCGTGGCTAGCAGCATTTCGAAGGTTTCCATCGAAAGCCTCAGCCGGGCGATCCTGCCATTCTTTGTAGGCATGCTGATCTTGTTGATGTTCATCACCTATGTGCCCGCAATTTCCTTGGCCTTGCCGTCCCTTTGGTGACCGGCCGAGGGCCTACAAACATTAGACGATAAAACCAGAGGACCCGGATGGATTTGGACCTATCCCACCCGTCGATAGAAGACCTTCGGCAAACCGCGCAAAAGCGCATTCCGAAGTTTGCTTTCGAATACCTCGACAGCGCGACTGGCCGGGAGCTGGGGTTGAAGGTCAACCGGGACGCACTTGATGCCATCGGATTCATGCCGCGTGTACTATGCGGCCGAACAAAGGCCGACCTGCAGACTACATTGATGGGTCAAACTTACGATCTGCCATTCGGGATAGCACCGGTAGGCATGTCCGGCCTAATGTGGGCGGGAGCAGAACGGATGCTTGCAAAGGCAGCGGTTGCTCACAACATTCCGTTTTCGCTGTCGAGCGTGGCGGTTGCTTCACCGGAAGATGTGGCACCTTACATTGGCAAAAACGGATGGTTTCAGCATTACCCGGTGAACTCCAGCGATTTGCGCCGCGCGATGCTGCCGAGGATTAAGGCAGCGGGATTTCATACGCTGATCATCACGGTGGACGTACCAGAAGAAAGCCGGCGCGAACGACAACGCCGCGCCAACCTGACCGTGCCTCCAAAAGCTGACCTGCGCACGCTGACTGAAATGGCGTCACGACCCGCCTGGTGCCTTGCGCATTTGCGCGAGGGCATCATGCCACGTATGCGGTTCTTTGACGATTACGTCCCCACGCGCGGGCGAGAAAGTTTTACCCATGCAGGCGCTCTGATCCGTGGGATTCCAGATTGGAACTACCTGCGCGAACTACGGCAGGAATGGGAGGGTCACTTGATCGTCAAGGGTGTCCTGCGGCCGGAAGACGCGCAAAAAATGGTGGCCGAGGGCGTGGATTGCATCTGGGTCTCAAACCACTCCGGGCGTCAATTCGAAGCCGGGCCCGCCGTGATTGACCAACTCCCGAACATCCGCGAGGCGGTCGGAACAAATGTGCCACTGATCTACGACTCTGGCGTTGCCTGGGGATTGGACATCATGCGTGCCCTGGCGAAAGGTGCAGATTTCGTCATGGTCGGACGCGCCTTTCAATATGCCGTTGCAGCGTTCGGAGCACGAGGGATCGACCATCTCGTTCACATCCTAAAAGCTGACATAGAGGCCAACATGAGCCAGCTTGGCAGCGAAAACCTCGGCAATCTGGGAGAGCACCTTCTGATAACTGACTGATCGGCGCTTACGGCGTCCGGGGTATCAGAGAAGCGTGTTGTCACCCCCGTCAATCAGTCCCTTCACGATCAGATCCGCAGTTGAGCGCGAACATGCCATTGGCAGATCATATACCGTCGCGAGACGGGTCAGAGCCTTAACGTCGACGTCGTGTGGCATAGGCGACAGAGGGTCGACAAAGAAAACCAGTGCATCCAGTTTCTCTTCACAGATCATAGCGCCGATCTGTTGGTCGCCTCCGAGTGGTCCACTTTTCAGGCTGGTCACGTCCAGTTCTGGATAGGCTTGCTTAATACGGCTGCCGGTGGTCCCTGTCGAAAAGATTTGTACTCTGGACAGCCGGGCCAATTGCAGCCCAACCCATTCAACGATTTCGTCCTTTCGCGCATCATGGGCCACGAGCGCGAAACGCGGCGCATCACCGGATAAATTGTTCAACGTAGTCTTCTCCAAGACCGACTTCCGCGAAGTGTTTCCGGCACAGATCAATCTTGGTAAAGACATCTTCGTAGCCAGTGACCTTGCCCCACGGATCAACATAGCACATCACGCCATTGACCTGGAAAAAGGTAACCATCTCTTCGACGTCGTCGGGAACGACTAAAGTATGAGTCTCACCCGGCGGCTCAAAGACATATCCGCCTTCTTCCGCAACCCAGTCATGTTCCAGATAATGCCAGCGCCCTTTCAGAACGAAGCCATGGACTGGCTGGGGATGGCGGTGCCGCGAAAGAACACCAGCTTTGCGCACTTTGAGAAGGTTCATCCAATAACCTTGCGAGCGGTTCAGACAGAGCGGTCGGAACCAGACGTTCTCTGCCTGCGGAACCCACAGTCTGTCGTCCTCGCTCATGGCATTCGGGATCACGATCTCGTCTTGCGCATCCCTGGGGAAAGGCAACTGATAGGGCATTCGGGCGGTGTCATGGTCATTCATTGATTTTCCTCACATAGCGAGATAGCCGCCATCGACCGGATAGATCGACCCGGTCACAAAGCTGGCGTTTTCACTCAAAAGCCATTGCACAAGCGCACCGACTTCTTCGGGTTTCCCCCAGCGTTTCATGGGCGTACGCGCCATGATCCCCGCTGTTCGTTCAGGGTCTTCCCGAAGGCCCTGGGTCATCTCTGTCTCGATCCAGCCCGGCGCGATGGCATTGACCCGGATACCGTCTTCGGCCCAGCGGCCTGCCAGTGCCTTCGTCAATTGTGCCACGCCGCCCTTGGAAGCGGAATAGGCCGGCACCAACGGTCCACCAAAAGTGCTGAGCATAGAGGCCGTATTGACGATAGCCCCACCTGTTTCCGCTAAGAAAGGATGCGCGGCGAGACAGCAGCGCATGGTGCCGGTCAAGTTCACATCGAGCACCTTGGCGAATACGTCGATGTCGTATTCTTCGCCTCGCTGAAGAATACCTGCGCAGTTCACCAAAGCATTCAGACCCGTGAGTCCACTGAATACATCATTAATTGAAGCCTGGTCGGTGACATCCAAGATCTGCACCTTTATCCCGTCTCGAGGCTCGAATGCATCCAATTCGGATTGGGAGGCGGATGCAGCAATGACGGACCAACCTGCATCCGCCAACGACCGCGCAACACCCGCACCGATCCCTCGCGTACCGCCCGTTACAAGGGCCTGTTTCATCCAAGTTCCTCCAATACACTGGTGAAGGCGCGCGCGCGCCTGCCGATATCATCCAATGTATAGCTCGGTTTGAAAAGTGCAGAGCCCAGCCCATATCCATCCGCACCTGCGGCATGATACGACGCCACCGTGTCTGGCGTTAAGCCCCCTACAGCAGCGATCACTGCGTCTGCAGGCAATACGGCGCGCATGGCCGCAATAGCAGCTGGTGGCACCATTTCCGCCGGAAAGAATTTAAGGACCGATGCCCCGATATCCAATGCCATAAAGGCTTCGGAGGGGGTCATGACACCTGGACACCAATAGAGATCACGGGCGACAGCCGCGCGCCCGACATCTCGGTTCATATTGGGCGACACAATGATCCGCCCGCCTGCATCTGCAACCGCCGCGACCTGATCCGCAGATAACACTGTACCAGCGCCAACGATGGCTTGAGCACCATGTTTCGCAACGATCTGCGTAATCGATTCCAGCGGGTCCGGTGAGTTGAGCGGCACTTCGATGATCCGAAACCCGGTATCGAAGAGTACATCAGATACCGGGCGCGCATTTTCTGGTGCCAGCCCCCGCAAAATCGCAATCAGCGGGTTCTCAGCCAGAGCTGCAGTGAGGTCAATCATCCGACCAACCCCGCAGCGCGAGCAATCAGAAAATGCCCTTTCGCAACGATATCATCTGGCGCGCGACGGCTGTCGAAACCAGCAGTTCGAAGCGCTATTTCGTATCGGTCGGACAAATCGCTACGTCCAACAACAGTGATCGAACCAACGTCTTCTAATTCGCCGATCGCGGCAGCAACCTCCGTCCCGATCAACAAGCCCGACAAGTAGTCGGCCGTAGCTACTTTTGAGATTTTTCCCATGAGAGGAAGCGTCCGAACATGAAACAGGCTGTGCAGCAGGTTCGACTCACCACTGAGGCCCGCTTCGACGCCCATCACGAATGCGTCTTCGCTGAAGACGTCCTCCTTCATCAAGGTGCCAAGGATTGTGTGTTCTTTCAGCGCCGAAAAGATCTCGCCGGTCATGTAGGTCGAGAAATCCACGATCTTCCCATCCGCAACCTGAACCCATTTGCTGTGCGTTCCCGGCATCACGAACACACCTTCGCTCAAGCCTAGTGAAGATGCCCCGATGATCTGGGTCTCCTCGCCGCGCATTACGTCAGGTCCACCGGCATGTTCCGTTGAAGCACCTGTCACAAAATGAATACGCGCTCCGTTGGCCGCTTCGTGCGGGACCAACGCTCGCGCAAGACCGCCAGCACCCAGAGGCATTTCGGCATATTGCGTTTCTACCCAGCCATTGCGGCTGGTGATCATGCCAGATGCCAGGATCGGCAGGTTAGCTTTTGCGACCCAAGGGCCGATGAGACGATCAAGGACCGCGTCAAAGGTTTGCCCCGCAACCTGCATGATACCTTCAGGCGACGAGACCCCTTCGATCACCTCGCCCTCCGCGCCAATTAGAAATGCACGGAACGATGAAGTGCCCCAATCTACGCCGATCAGCGCTGGCTCAGATGCGACCGAATTCATTCAGCAGATCCTCAACGGTTTTGCCTTGGGCCACCCATTTACGGGTTTCCTCCTCACGGTCAGCTTGCTCTTGAGCAAGGCGCACGGTTTCCTCGGCAATTTCCTGTGGAACCACGACGACGCCCATAAGATCAGCTACAATGAAATCACCGGGGTTTACGACGACGCCCCCACAGGCGATTGGCACATTGATCGAAAGTTCTTCTTTACGTTCCGAGAACATCGTGTGCGTTCCGCGCGGCGTGATCGCGCGCGTCCATATTGGCCAGTTGATGTCTTCCAACTCATCTGTGTCACGGCCAGTGCCATCTACGATCATACCACGAATGCCACGATTCTTGGCCAGACCACCCATTAAACCGCCGCAGACTGACGTTTGACGATCACCACCCGCGTCCACAACGATCACGTCCCCGGGTTGTCCCATTTCAAGCGCTCGCAATGGGTCGACCAGATCGCCTTTTGAAAGCTGAACCGTCACGGCCTGGCCTGTCACCTTGGCGCGGAAAGCGGGCTTGATGGCGCTGTCCATCACGCCTGTTCGGTACTGCACATCCGCAAAAATGGCAGCAGCAGAATACGCCTCCAACACCTTGTCGAATTTTTTGAGAAGTTCCGGGTTTCTTTCAAAATCATTGAAAACCCTAAGGTCTGTGCTGACGTCTGGCATTCTTGTCTCCTGTTATGCGGTAGATACGGCCAATGCCTCGGCATTGACTGTGTAGTCGGGGTTTTGTCCTGTCAGAACCTTGGCCACTTGCGTGGCCGCGGTAACCCGCGCTGCGTGTATGGATTCCTCGGAATAGTAGGCGGCATGCGGCGTTACGAGGACGTTGGGCAGTGTGAACAGCGGGTTGTCATCAGGTGTCCAGTTGGCGCGCTTGGCCGGCTCTTCTTCGGGGTCGTCGAGCCCTGCAGCAGCCAAATGGCCTTCGGTCAGCGCCCGGAACAGGGCTTTGTTGTCGACCGTTGGTCCGCGTCCAGTGTTCACGAGTATCGCACCGGGCTTCATAACCGAGAATTCGGCATCCGACAAAAAGTGATGCGTGTTCGGCGTCATCGGCGCTTGCATCAGGATATAGTCGGACCTTGCCAGCAATTCAGGCTTGCTCACCAGCTCGACCCCAATCGTTGCCGCGACTTCTCTTGGCAAATACGGATCGTAGGCGATGACCGTAACTCCAAAAGATTGCGCCCGCGTTACGATGGCTTGCCCTATTTTTCCCAGCGAGACGACACCCATCGTCCGCCCGCGCAACCGGTAGACCGGCTGCCCGCTTTGCCACTTCCAGACCCCTGCATGAGTGGCCCGATCATAGTCGGGCAACTTGCGCGCCAGGGTCAGCCAAAGGGCAATCGCGTGATCGGCGACTTCCTCCGTGCAATAGTTTTGCACGTTGGTAACGAGGATGCCTTTTTCCGTTGCCGTGCCGACATCCACGATATCTACGCCCACGCCATAACGCGCGATGACCTCGCAGTTCCGCATCCGCGCAATCGTTTCCTTCCCGATCCGGGCATATTGATTCATCATCGCTGAGCAATGCGGCGCGACATCAAACAGGTCTTCCTGGCGTTTGGCCTGAAGCGCAATCACCTCGGCTCCGGCGGCTTCCAGAATTTCCGTCTCAACGGCAACATCACCAAAGTCGTAATCGGTTATCACGACCTTAGGTTTGTCCGTTCTGGGGGAAAAGTCAGCGCGATCAGTCATAGGCACCCGCCGAATAGGTCAATTCGTACGAGTGGCTGTAGAGCTCGAAGATGTTGCCAAACGGGTCTTCCATATAGACCATGCGATAAGGCTTTTCACCTGGGTAATACTTGCGCACTTGGCTCATGCGCTGGCGCCCGCCCAAGTCTTCGATAACCTTGATGCGGCCTTCCAGATCCTCGTCCTGTACGCAGAAATGAAACAAGCCACGCCGCCAATATTCAAACGGGCGTTCTTCTTCGACGGTCTTCGGGAACTCAAACAATTCGATGCCAACACCGTCGCCCATCGACAAATGTGCGATGCGGAAGCTTCCCCAGCCTTCCCCAAATACATCGTCGCACATCTGACCGATGGCGCTTTCGTCATGCAGGATTTCAGTTGGTTCCATCAGCACGTACAGGCCGAATGCCTTGGAATAGAACTCCACGGCTTTTTCGAGGTCGGGAACTGTGATGCCAATGTGAGAGAAAGTGAGAGCGGCCATGTAGGGCTCCTCCAGTTAGAAGTTAAAGAATGTTGCGAACTATGCCGCCTTCGATCCGATGCGCAGAACCATTGGAGGCTGTACTTGCAGAGATCGTGACGATCATGCGGGCGACTTCGTCTGGTTGGACAAAGCGCTGTATGAGCGATGTGGGTTCATCTGATTTGAAGTAATTGCCCACGATCGTGTCGAGCGGCTCACCCTTCTGATCGGCGAGGCCGTCAAAATAGGCTTCGACACCTTCGGTCCAGGTTGGACCAGGCAGGATCGAGTTAACCCGGACTTTTGTCCCCTTTGTCAATTCTGCCATGCCACGTGTCAGACCTAACATGGCAGTTTTAGTGACAGAATAATGCACCATCTGAGGTAGTGGCTTCACTGCCGCTTCGCTGGCCATGTTGATGATAGATCCCTTATCGCGGCCAAGCATGTCAGGCAGGAAAATTCGGCTCATCCGAACGGCGGACAGGACATTGATGTTGAAATAGTGCATCCAGTCGTCATCCGTGAGATCCTCGAACGGCTTAACCGAGAAGATGCCGACATTATTAACGAGAACATCCACCGCCCCGCGCGCTCGCGCAAACTCCGCCAGAGTTTCCGCATCAGACGTCTTGGTTAGATCGGCCGCAATGCCTTCAACGTCACCCAGAGATGACAGGTCATCGACGCAGTCGGACACCTCCGCCTCGGTCAGGCCATGCACGATGACCCGCGCGCCTTCTTCCAGATAGACCCGGGCAGTGGCTTTGCCGATGCCGGAACCTGAGCCAGTCACCAGGACCAGCTTATTTTTGAGCCCCAGATCCATCTCAGGCCTCCTTCTTAACGTTAGATGACTGCTGTGATGAAGGGCGGCCGAACATTCGACCCATCAAGCCCGAAATTTCCGCGCGCCACATGTCTATGCCAACGGCCAACAGAATGATCAGGCCCAACACGATGTTCTGAACCGAAGATGGCGCAGCGTTTAGGTTCAAACCATTCTGGACGATAACGATTGTCATCGCCCCCATCAGCGTGGCGAGGATGTTGCCGCGGCCGCCTGCAAGGCTGGCTCCGCCGACAACAGCAGCGGCAATGGCCTGCAGTTCCAGCGTTTGGCCATAGTTGGGCGAACCAGAGTTGAGGCGCGCTGACATCAGGATCGCACCAACCGCAGTCATAAAACCCGCGATGACAAATGTCGTCGTCTGAACTTTACGTACGTTTATACCCGTCAGAACGGCAGCGGATGGGTTACCACCCACGGCATAGATCTCACGGCCGAGTTTCGTGTAGTTCATAGTGAACGCGGCAAGGACGTAGAAGAACACGAGGTAGAAGAATGGCATCGGAACGCCGAACAACTTGCCGTAAAAGATTGGCTCCAGCGCCGGATCCAGCGAGAAGATCGGAGACCCATTGTTGAAGGTCAGGGCAAGGCCCCTGAAGGCAATCAACGCCGCCAATGTTGTGATGAAAGATGGGATACGCCCATAGGCTGTTATCAGCCCAATGAATAGACCAAACAATCCGCCCATGAGGAGAATGAGTGGCAATGCCAGAACCAGTGGAATGCCAACAAATTTCAACATTTGCGCAAGGATCATGGTCAGCAAAGCCACCATAGACCCGGAACTCAGATCGATGCCCGCAGCGAAGATCACGATAGTAGACCCGATTGCGATCAAGGCCACGATGCTTACCTGTAGGGACAGGTTTGAAAGGTTACCCGGGTTCAGGAAGCGTTCGGTCGTAAGTGCCACGATCAGTGCGACGATCACCATTGCTGCAAATGGTCCGATCAACTGGGTGTCAAAGATCCGCTTCATGCGAAAGCCTCCTTAGGCTTGGATTGAGGAGTGTCGGCGGACGCGCGCACAAGGTCGTCGTGCGTAAGGTCGGATGCATCGACCGTGCGCATTATCGTTCCGTGCTGCACGACGGCAATCCGATCGCTCATGGCAAGCAACTCATCATGGTCTGAACTGATCAGAATGATCGATTTTCCCGCCCGCGTGAGCCTGTTAATCAGCTTGTAAACAGCGATCTTGGCGCCGATATCGATCCCCTGCGTTGGCTCATCAAGGATCAGGATGTCCGAGGCTGAAAACAGCCAGCGTGCAATCACGATCTTCTGCTGATTTCCACCAGACAAGAAGTTGACCGTCTTTTCCTCGGCCTGGGTCGAGATTTCCAAATCGCGGATCAGGTCATGGGTGGCTTGCTCTTCCGCTTTGAGATTCAACACGCCGAACCGACTAAGCCCGCCGAGGGAGGCTGCGGTTACGTTCCCGCTTGCGCGGAAATTGAAGAACAACCCGTCAAACTTACGGTTCTCCGGAACAAGGGCCAATCCAGCACGGATCGCATCGATTTCCCGGCGGAAGCGAACCGGCTTGCCGTTAAGTGTTATCTGTCCGCCCGTCAGCTCGTCTGTCCCGAACAGGGCGCGAGCGATTTCTGTGCGGCCACTGCCCAATACGCCGCCCAAGCCCAGAACTTCACCCCGGCGCAACGAAAACGATACATCTTTCACGCCCGAATTGGTGGCCAGACCCGCCGCCTCTAGCACAATATCCTTGGTCGCGTTCTGCTCCTTGGGATAATGCTCACCAATGTCCTCACCGACCATTGCGCTGACAATCTCAGAGACGTTGATCTTGGTCTCGCCACTTGCGCGCACAACACAGCCGTTGCGCAAGATCGTCACTTCATCAACGATCCGTTCAACCTCATCCAGCCTGTGCGACACATAGAGAATGGCTGTGCCGCGTTCGCGCATATTGCGCAGTAACTGATGCAGGCGCTCGATTTCATCTTCACCCAATGCCGCCGTCGGCTCATCCAGGATGATCATGCGGGCGTCCATCGCGACCGCTTTCGCGATCTCGACCAGTTGTTGCTCGCCGACCGATAGCGATCCGGTGATGGTTTCGGGAGAAACATCGACATCCATTTCAGCTAAAACGCGCGCGGCTTCGTTGTGAACCTTGGCCCAGTCGATCACACCAAAACGAGACCGAGGCATATTGCCAAGGAAGATGTTTTCGCCAACCGACAAGGTGGGCACGATCGAGAATTCCTGAAAAACTGTTGCGACGCCCAGCTCACGTGCCGCCTGAGGATCGCTGACCGTGACCGGCTTGCCATTGTGCAGGATTTGACCGCTATCGGGTTGCTGCACGCCGGAAAGTGTCTTGATCATGGTCGATTTGCCACAGCCGTTTTCACCCAGCAGCCCATGAATGGAACCGGGCATAAGCCGGATGCAGACTTTGTCATTCGCCAATACCCCAGGATAGGCCTTGGTGATATCGACAAATTCCCAAAGTGGCGTTGCGGGTGTCATTGCGATTGCCTCGACAAAAGGGGAACTCGGTTGAATTGCGACCCGGCAGCACGCGCACGCGCCACCGGGAAGCGGGGAGAAAGTTCAGTACTCTTTGGACGGCTGCGGGAAGAGCTTTTCTGGCTCTTGCAGCACGCTGATCGCACCGTCTTTGTCTTCAATTGATGTGGGCGTTTCGATCCAGCCGCCGGGATAGGACCCGTTGAGCGCATCAATGGTTGCGTGCATAGCCGCTTTACCCATTAAGAACGGTGAGGTGTTGACGGTTGCCGTGATGTTGCCAGCCGCAATCTCTTCAAGGCCAGACGTGTCTCCATCATTACCCAAAAGGACGATATCATTGCGGCCGAGTGCTTTCGCAGCAAAGGATGCCCCAATGATCATGTAGTCGTTCGCCGCGAAGATCATGTCGAGATCGGGGTTCGACTGTAGGATGTCCATACCAGCAGTGTTGCCGCCCTCAACGTTCCATTTACCGTCAATAGACACCACAACGTCGAAGTTTTCGTTGCCCTCGATACCGTCGAGGAAGCCGCCCACACGTTCGGTCGAGTGATAGCCAGGCTGCCCTTCGATAATGCCGACCTTCAACGGTTGATCGCCATAAGTTTCAATGGCCCAATCAGCGATAGCATGTGTGCCGCTGCGCTGGGAGTACCCGACAACGCCATGAATTGGTGTCGGGAAGTTCGGGATGTCCGAGTTGATCATCAAAACTGCCATGCCCTTGTCGACGGCTTGCTTCAGCAGTGGTGCGGCAGCAAATTCATCGTGGGTACCAAAGATGATTGCATCCACATCCTGCGTCAGCACATCCTGGATCATTCCCATTTGGCCGTTGATGTCCGCACCGGACTGGGGAGCAAGCATGAAGACTTCCACCCCGGCCTCAGCGGCAACCGCTTTGATGCCTTCACCAATGGCAATGTAGTAGTTGAACTCCGTCGCCGGCGGCATATACGCGATCCGGAACGTTTCGTTTTTGGGTTCTATCGCATCGATTGGCGCTTGCGCCCCGTCCTCAAGCGGAACCGGCGCTGGATAGTTTTCGGCCAGAGCGACCGTTGCCAGCGTGGCGAACCCCGCGGCAAGCGTAGTGGTCATTAGCGTTTTCAACATAGTTTTCTCCTCCAGAATTTCGTTGGTTATCCTTTGAATGGCGCGTCGATCACGCCACGAACGCCGGGTTTCACAGCAAAGAGGCCGCCGGATTCCGGTTCTTTTGTTAAAGCTGCTTCGTCACTCATCAGCCTTGAGGTCGTGATGAACAGCGCGTCGAGATCAGGGCCACCGAAAGCGCAACAGGTGGGCTTCCAGACCGGCACCTCGATCACGCGGTCTATCGTGCCGTCAGGTGCGACGCGAACAACGCGATGGCCTTCCCATTCGGCGTTCCAGACGCCCCCTTCGACATCGACACAGGACCCATCAGGCAAGCCAGGCTCATCATAGAAAGAAGCATGCTGCCGACGGTTCGAAACGGTTCCACTGCGGGTGTCGTAATCAAATGCGACGACTTCCCGAGCGGGGGTATCAGCAAAGAACATCGTGGTACCGTCGGACGTAAAGCAAGTCGAATTGGCGCAAGACACTCCTTCGATGATCGTCTGTACACTCAAATCCTTATCGACGCAGATGACCGACGAATCGGCCTTGCCAGAAACTTCGTTCATGCCTCCAACAATCAATCGCCCCTGGCGATCGGTTCGCCCATCGTTCAGCCGTGTCTCCGGATTGTTCGGCTCGAATCGCGTCACGAGAGTTTCCTCGCCCTGGGGCGAATCCAGCAAGACAACTCGGTCCGCATAAGCAACGATCAGTCCGCCAGACGCACGCGGCGCAAAGCAACACACACGCTCTGGCATCTCATGAGATGCGGATTCTGACGTTGCAGGATCAAATGACCAAAGCGCGCAGCCCTCAATATCGGTCCACCAGATAAGGTCATCGGCGGGATTCCAGAAAATCCCTTCCCCGTGCTGGTTCTTACAATCGACGACCAACTCTGCGCGCACTTTTTTGATCTCCCAAGTACATTCTGATATCTGATATACCAGCTTGCCTAATCTGGTGTATCAGATATCTTGCATCTGGCAACACCTTTTTTTGGAGATATCCTCAGATGGCGCTTGAGAGACCCAAGTCTTTGCGTGAACTCGCACTGGAACATTTGCGGAATAGTATTATCGATGGCTCCCTGAAAATGGGTCAGGTTTTGTCGGAGCGAAAAATCTCCGAAGAGCTGGGCGTATCGAAATCGCCAGTCCGCGAAGCACTCGCTCAATTACGTGACGAAGGGTTGGTCAGTATCGAGCCTCAAAAAGGCGCACGCGTTTTTTCGCTGTCTGAGCCGGAAGTGACTCAGATCTGCGATTTCAGACAGGCTATCGAAACTGCCGCCTTTGAACTTGCGTTGTTGCGGAGCCCGGAAGGTCTTGCCGACGACATGCAGCGTGTCGTGAAGGACATGGAGAAGGAACGCAGGCGAGGCAATGAAAAGGGCTACCTTTCACTGGATACCACATTTCATCAGTTGATTTTTGAACATGCCGGTAACGATTATCTGACGGCCAGCTATACACGCTATATCGGTAAGATTGCCGCATTGCGGACCCATTTGGCGAAGCTGCCACAGCATACTGAGCTTTCCTTCGATGAGCATTCGAAAATCGCTATTGCCGTTCGCGAAGGCGACATGGCCAAAATCAAATCTCTTCTCACTGCGCATATTGACCGCACCAGACAAGCCTACAAAAGCGCCGCCATCGTCCTCGAAGGAGCGACCGCATCCTAGCAAAAACGTAGCTTTGTTGTGACGGGGGCGGGCCAAAACGGCGCCGCCCCTTTCTCTTGGGCACCTCCCGGTCTTTTCTTTTTCAGTTGACATCTGAGATATCAGATGCCAATCAAAAAGCGGGAGGAAGCTTGAATGACGCCAGCAATGAAACCTGAATCACCGGGGTTACAGCCACTGATCCAGCTGGATCGGGTTGGCAAAAGCTTCGGCACGAACATTGTTTTGGATGGCATCGACTTTGAATTGAGACCCGGCGAAGTTCACGCGCTTTGTGGGGAAAACGGCGCTGGCAAATCCACCTGTCTCGGCCTGTTTTATGGGCTTCACCAACCTTCTGCTGGGCGCATCCTGTGCGACGGGAAGGAACAGCGGGTCGAAAGCCCGTCGCATGCGCAATCCCTGGGCATCGGCTGTGTTTTCCAAGAGCTCAGCCTCGCTGGCGCGCTCTCTGTTGCGGAAAACATCTACGCGGGCCGCGTACCCACCCGGTTTGGTGTAGTTGACTGGCCTGAACTGCGCCGCCGAGCGGAGGCGTTGCTGGCGGAATTCGGTCTGAATATCGACGTTTCAACATCCGTGGAAAACTTGCCGATCAGCTCACGCCAGATTGTTGAAATCGCCAAGGCGTTGTCGTTGAATTCCCGCGTCCTTTTGCTGGATGAACCGACGTCGGCATTGGCACCCGACGAAGTAGACGCACTATTCGATGTCCTAAAGTCCCTGACAAAAAAAGGGATTGGCATCGTCTATGTCAGCCACCATATGGCTGAGATTTTCCAGATCTCGGATCGCATTACCGTTTTGCGAGATGGGCACCACATCAGCACTTTACCGGTTTCGGAAACTTCTCAGGAACAAGTCGTTGCCGAGATGATCGGTGGCGCTCACCCCGGTGATGTCACGCGGTCAGGTAAGGTTAACGGCGAAGAGGTTTTGCATGTCCAAGACCTAACCCATCCAGGTGAATTCGAATACATTTCTTTCTCCATTAAAGCCGGAGAGATTGTAGGGATGGCAGGGTTGATGGGCGCTCGCCGCAGCGAGATTGTTCGATCGATTGTCGGGCTGATGCATGGCGAGACCGGGGAGATCAGACTTCACGGCAAGCCTGTTAACTTTGCGTCCTTGCGGCAGGCGATGCGTGCTGGGGTCGGGTTTGTTCCCGAGGAACGCAAGACTGAAGGCCTCTTTCTGGAACAATCACTCAGCGACAACCTGATCGCGGCCAGTCTTTCCGATCATTCGTCTGCTGGGCTCATGCGTTCGGGCTCGATCAAAGCAGCCAGCCAAGCAGCCATTGACGCCTTCAGTGTCAAAACCAGCGGGATTAACGAACTTGTTGGTGATCTGTCAGGGGGCAATCAGCAAAAGATCATGTTGGCCAAGTGGCTCAAACGCGCGCCAGCTCTTCTGATTATCGAGGAGCCCACAAAAGGGGTCGACGTCGGAGCCAAATTCCAAATCCACACGGAGCTTTTACGTCGAGCAGCCGAGGGAATGGCCATCCTCGTCGTGTCATCCGATTTTCCCGAACTTGTCTCTCTCTCAACCCGCATCCTTGTCGTCCACGACGGTCGCCTCATGGGAGACATCGCAGCCGCTGAGGCAACCGAAACCACGCTTCTTCAAATGGCCGCCGGAAATTCCGTTCCAATTGTGGACGCACCCCAAACCAATCAATCAGGAGTCGCGACGTGACCATGACCGCTCAAGCCAACTTGCCCATGAAGCGTCCGCTACTGCGCCGTGTTTTACAAGCTTTTGTCGATATTCGTGAACTGACGCTGATCGTTCTGATCGCCGCCATCATCATCGTGATGTCCAACGTTAATCCCTATTTCCTCAGCTTCTCGAACTTTCGAGCCGTGGCCGTGGGCATGGCCCCCACCGCGATCATCGTGATCGGTATGGCGATACTACTTGCATCCGGCGGGTTCGATCTTTCCGTTGGATCGGTAATGGCTTTGTCTTCTACCGTCGTGGCCATGCTACTTTTGACTGGCATGCCAATTCCGCTCGCGGTGGTATGCGGATTAGTGCTGGGTGGAATTGTCGGCGTAGTGAACGGTTTGCTGGTGACCGGACTCGGGATCAATCCGCTTATCGCGACCCTCGGCACGATGTCGATCGCGCGAGGCATCGCTCTTGTCTTGACCGAAGGTTTTTCTGTTTCAAGCCTGCCGGCATCATTTGCCTGGATCGGCAAGGCCGACATAGGCGGTTTTCCGGTAATCGTCTTGTTCACCATTCTGCTGGTCGTCCTGTTTGACCTAGCCGTCCGCCATACACGCTTTTTCCGTCAGGTCTATTTCATCGGCGCCAATGAAAAGGCCGCGATGTTGTCAGGCATCCATGTAACACGCGTGCGTATCATCCTGTACGCACTGACCGGTATTCTGGCTGCTTTGGCGGGTGTATTGCTGGCGTCCCGCCTGATGAGCGGTACGCCCACGGCAGGCAACGGTATCGAACTTCAGGTTCTGGCTGCGGCTGTCATCGGTGGCGCATCCCTACGCGGTGGGGAAGGTACTATTCTTGGTGCTTTCCTCGGCGTCGTTTTCGTCGCGTTGATCAACAACACCATGACGATGCTGGCCGTATCGATCTACTGGCAGATGATTGTCATCGGCGGTGTACTCGTTACAGCGGTCGCCTTGGACATGCTGATCCGAAGCAAACGGGGCTGAGCCCGAAGCTTTCCAAAACTCAACAACAACCAAAGATCCAAAACAGGGAGACTACGATGACTGAATTGAATGTGAATCGGCGCAGGCTGCTGACAGCGGGCACCACCGCTGGATTGGCCGCAGCGTTCGGACTGCCCATGCTGTCCAAAGAAGCCATGGCACAAGCGGCCGGCAAGGAGTATGTGTTCCTGTCCATCGTCACGCAGGTGCCTTTCTGGGTGGACTATCGAAATGCGATGGAAGACCTTGAGGAACTGATGGGCATCAAGGCCACATTCACGGGCCCGTTGGATTTCGACACGGCCGCACAAGCACGCCAATTGGATGAACTGATCGCAAGACGTCCCGCAGGCATCCTTATCTTCCCCGGTGATCCAGCCACTCTGGCCCCCGGCGTTGAACGTGCGGTGGAGGCTGGCATTCCAGTCACATGTTGTATTGGCGATATTCCCGACAGTCCCCGGTCCACATTCCTTGGTATCAACGGCGTTCAGGCAGGACGAGTCGGCGGCGAAATGCTGGCGCAAGCGATTGGCGGTAAGGGTAAAGTTATCCTCGGCACTTTCCCTGCCCCTTCCACATTGGAGCGTGTCGAAGGGTACAAACAAATCTTTGCCGAGAAATACCCAGATATCGAGGTCGTCGACGTCGTCAACGACAAGGCCGACCCGTCCTATGCGCCGACAGCCTACCTTCAGGCAATTCAGGCGAACCCTGATATTGTTGGCATTGGCGGCACGGACGGCGACAGCGGCAAAGGCGCGGCAATTGCAGTCAATGAGGCGGGACGCAAGGACATCAAGATCGTCGCGATGGACCGGAATGATGATATGCTTCCCTATATCGAAGACGGCACAATTCACGGCGCAGTGGCTCAGAAATCCTATCTTGAGATCTTTCTCGCCTTCCACATGATGCATTGGCAGAACACTGACGCGCTGAAGGTCTTGCCCGATTGGAAGGCGGCTGGCATCAATCCTCTACCCGAGCGCGTTGAAACCGGGGTTATGCCGATTACTGCCGAGAACGTCGTCCAGTTCAAGCACACCTAGGCGATTGTCCCGGTGCATTCTATCGCGCCGGGAAACCGATATGAGGGGGTTACATGTCGGACAGATGGAGCGTTCTCCACCTGCAGCAAAACGATCTGCAACTGACACTCCTGCCCGGCATCGGGGGCCGCCTATGGGATGTAAACTTCCAAGGGCGCTCCCTCCTATTTCAAAACGCGGATCTCAACGGTTTCGATGTCGATAGTACCCAGCTTACTGATCTGCCCACACGCTCTCCACAATTTGGTTTTCCGCTCTGGGGCGGCGAGAAGACTTGGATCGCCCCGGATGCATCATGGGTAAACGGCGCTCCGTTTCCCGTGTTGGACAGCGGCTCTTACCAGATCACTTCAAGAAGCAGCACTCGTATCGACATGACCAGCGCATTATGCCCGACGTCGCACTTGTCAGTGTCGCGCCGCATCACGCTGACCTCGGCGGAAAGCTGGGAAATAGAACACATCGTGGTCAACCATGGGACCTCCTCGCGCCTGACCGGCATTTGGTCAGTCATGATGCTTAACACCCCCACCAAGGTCGGTGTCGAATTGGAAGACCCTGCATTTTATCCTGTTTTTGGCTCTGCCGAAGGGATGATAGCTACGCACGGCAATGGCATTGTCTTGGATTGCAACAGACAGCAGGAATTCAAGGTCGGGCTACCGAACCCCAACGGTCGTACATTGATACGGTGCGGCGCTGATGCCCCGTTGCTAATGTGCTCGGTACCGGAACCTCAAAAGGGCGATCAATTTGCACACGACTATCCGTTTGAGGTCTTTAATTCAGCCGATTACGCCTATTGCGAAGCGGAGTGGCACTCCCCGGCACGCAAGCTCGCACCGAATGAAACGCTGAGTTTTCGGCAGATGTTCCGCGTCTTGACGGATGAAGATGCAACCCAAATGCCATTGGGGCTCACAAACAACAAGGAGTTCCTTTCATGCATGTCTTGATTACAGGCGCAGGCGGGCATCTCGGCCGCAAACTCTTCAACGCGCTAGAAAGCGACCCCGATTACACCGTCTCTGGCATCGACATCCGTCCCGTTGATCATCCCGACATTCACACAGCAGACCTGTCCGACGACAGCAGTTGGGTCAGTTTGCTAAAGGGAGTGGACGTTATCGTACATCTTGCCGGAGACCGAGAGCCTTCCGCCACTTGGGCTTCCGCGATCAATCACAATATGGATGCAACGCTTTCACTCTATCACCATGCGGCAGCCATGGGCGTCAGCCGCGTGGTTCTTGCCAGCTCCAATTGGGTTCACGGCGACAAAAGGTTCACGCATGAGGTGCTCAACAGCACGACACCACCAGGGCCAGTAAACGCCTACGGCATGTCAAAGCTATTCTGTGAACGGACAGGGGCCTATTTCGCCGAGCATCACGGACTATCGGTCATCTGCTTGCGCATCGGCTGGACACAATGGACGCATGACAACCAACCCGGCACACACATGGCGATGGGTCGGTGGGGTCAGGAAATGTGGTTGAGTGATCGGGACTTTCTAAGCGGAATGCGCGCCGCAATAGATGCCAAGGATATTTCCTTCGCAGCCCTAAACCTAATGTCAGATAACCCGGGGATGCGCTGGAATATCAACGAAACACGGCAAGCGATTGGCTACTCTCCAATGGATGGAAGCCCCGCGAAAATAACAGTGGGCATTGTACTGAGATCCACGCTGAAACGGCTGTTTTCAGTCTGGCTCCCCAGCTACGTCACGACACGTTTTCCAGATTGGTAAAGTACAAGGTCCGGGCATTGTTGTTGCGTTGCGCAATCATTTTCCGAAACCTCGCATCGAAGTAAGCGCAAAAGGTCAGCGTTGTCCGCTTCGCAGTCGACGGAGAGTGACAGAACGAGCGCCAGATATCGCAGCCATTGGATGATTGATAGCACGGTAGCGAACCGCGAAGGTCGCTGTTGCGCCTCAAATGACACGTCCGTTGCAAGTCCTTACCGTTCAGCGGCCAACGTACCTCTGACGCCTGGCATTTATCCAGAACTCGTTTTCACACGAGAAGAACAGATCACCATTATTTCAAGACACGCCCTCGCCCCCTGTATTCCGGGTTGAAGCGGCTCTCGAGCCACTTACGAAAAAACTCAATGGCGTGTGAGAAAGCGTCAACCTGATCATCGTTTGACCCCGCGGGAAACGCGCCAAGCTCGGCTAAAAGATCATTTAGCCAGTCGGCTTCATAAGGTATGTGAACCAGGCCTTGTTCCACGAGGACCATGGCTTTGGCAGCCCTGTCTTCTTTCGACAAACCTTTAAATTTAAGTCCCTGAACCAGAATACGCCGAATATTGTCAGGGTAATACTCCCAAAGGACATCAATGAGGGCCAGACCAGAGCTGGCACGCTCTATGGCAACAAAGTCAGCCTTCCAATGGGTCTGAGTATCGATCACCCGCTTTTTCAGCTGCGGAAAGTTCCAATATCCGCGTTGATTGTCCGCCAGATAGACTTTTCCGTTCGTCACTTGCCACACCTGAATGACGTTGTATGACCCTGACTGTGTGCCTGAGGCTGCGTCAACACTCAGGAATCGAGCATCAAATGCTTTTGGCAGGGTCTTATAGCGCCGGAAGAGACTGATATCGATCTCGCCGCCACCCGCGGGAACAGGGCGTTGTTGATACTGAGCAAGGAAGTTTGCGTTACCCAGCTTGGCCCTCTGAACGTCCAGGACATCCATTGGCAACCGCGCCGCATCAAGTAGCTCGCCCTTGTCGAAGTGATATTCTTCGGTATCGCTGATCGGGACAATTTGGTCCTTTTCGGCGATTGCTGGCAGGCTGACACAACTCCAATCTTCCTGGGTTTGTAGGTGTGCTGCCGGATCGTTTATGGCCAATCTCTGCATCACCAAAACCATCGCGCTTTCGGACGGATTGTTGAGCCGAGTTGAGAGCGAGGTATCAATCCAATCATTGACCTTCGCGCAGCCGGTCTCAGTTGCCACCTCTGATGCGTCCAGCAGATCGTCCATGATGCAAATATCTGCCCCTTTCCCGATAACAGCACCGTTGACCGAAAGAGCCTCTCTGAACCCTCCAGCGTCGGTCACGAAGATCCGTTCGTTATCCTTTTGCGGCGGCGCGGACATTGTCGGAAACGTTTTATCGTACCAGTCGGCACTAACGATCTGACGGAATTTATTGGAAAGACCGGTTGCCAAGTCGAGATTGTGCGAAACAACAAAGATTTGCTGTCCTGGATTGTGCCCAAGCAAGTACGCGGGCCATGCCACGGAAACGATGATCGACTTAAGACTCCGCGGCGGAACGTTGATTATGACACGTTTTTCGGTTCCATTTTGGACTTGAACGAGCGCATGACAAATCGCTTCAATGTGCCAGTTGTCGTGCATCTCCTTGCCGTTATGCAAGGTCTCAAAAACCTTTGCGACGAAGGCCAAAAAGCTTAGCCGGAGAAGAGCGTAGAACTCAGAATTCGTTGGCTTGGTCATCGACCCCTCCGTTTTGAACCTTGGTCTTTATTGCTTTCTCAGCGTATTTCAGAAGCAAGCGGGCATCTGCTTCACTGGCAGGCAAATCCTTTGCTTCGGCTGGTGTCACATCGCCAAAGTACTTGTTGAGCTGCCGGAGCAATTCGCCCAACGCCTTGGGATTTCCTGCCAGTGCGTCCGACACGAGGCGCTTAGCAAAAGCCTCCATTTTGGTGACTTTCAATTCGACGCCCTGTTCCTTCAGGCCAATCTCCGTGCTGAGCTCAGCCTCAATAACGGTTTTCCATGATTTTGAGCCCTTTGGTCGCCCGCCAGGATTGCCACTCTGACCGGGCTTGAACTTGTGGGCATCTGGCGGGTTGCCGAACCCAACGTTGGAACGGTTCTTGTTGTTGCTCATCAGAATATTTCCTCCGTCCCGGAATCGTTTTCCAGAGTTTCTGGTTCGGCGCACTCATCGGTCCCGACCGCAAGTTCTGCCGCCCTCTCAGCATAGGTTTGGCCGGTCTTTAGAAGAGTTGCCTGTTTGCCAGTCAGCTCTTGCCAACGACGGATTGCCACATCCACATAGGCAGGCGAGATCTCCAACCCGATACAGGCACGTTTGGTTCGTTCTGCGGCCAAAAGCGTTGTGCCGCTTCCCAAAAATGGATCCATAACAATCTGACCAACCGCCGACGCGTCGAGGATGGCATCCTGTACGAGGCGAACCGGCTTGACCGTCGGATGCAGCGTAAAGTCGTCTGCTTCGTCCGCCCGTCCACCGGTGGCGCCAGCATATTCCCAGACATTCGTCCGATATCGACCGTATGAGCCTAATTGAACGTTGTTGGTGTGCGATGCGCCGGTCTTCTTCAGCACAAACACCGTTTCATAACGGGACCGATAGAACGATCCCATCCCGCCATTTGGCTTCACCCAGATGCATTTATTCAGCAGCTCGAGACCCGTCGCCCGGATCGCCTGGTGGAGTTCCCACTCATGCCGCCAGTCCATGCAACAGTATATGAGGCCACCGGGCTTCAGCCTGGACAACACGCTCTTCAGAAAGGCGATCAGAAACAGGATGAATTCTTCGATCGACATCTCGCCTGACGCTTCAGCAAATTCATTAAATCCGGAGTTGCCGACGCGTATGTGACCGTTGACCTTCGTGTTATAAGGAGGGTCCGCAAAGACCAAATCGACTGGTTTTTCGCCAAGCGGCTTAGATAACAGACCACAGTTCCGCATGTCGGCGCATGCAACCAGATGATTTCCAGCCCGCCACACATCATTGACCTGAGTGACTGGGGACGCAGAGTGTATCGAGCAAGCGATCTGATCCGCTAGGTCTGGATCGCTCCCCTCTTCAGGCAGCGTCTCAAACAGCCCATCGAGTTCCGGCGGGTCAAATCCGAGATCTGTCAGATCCGTGTTGAACTCGAGCTGGTAGGCCAGTTCGAGAGTCAGCTTGGGCAGGTCAAACTCCCCGGTTTTTTGTATCTGGTTCAGGGCAATTCTCAAGCCACGAACTTCTAAGTCTGTGAGATCCGCCACTCGAATGCACGGGAGTTCCGTCAGCTCGAGTTGACGGGCCGCTTCGACGATCTCGTGACCGTCGATGATTTCGTTGTCTGCTGTGATCAAAACCGGACGCTTCAAGCCGTAACGTCCGATCGACGCTCGGCACTTGGCTATCTGCCGATTGCTCTGCTTTTGAACATTGTGTTTTGCGTGCTGCAAATCGTTGATTGAAACTGCCTCAACGCACAATTCAGAAAGCAGATCGTTTTTCTTAGCGATTGAATGTTGCGGACTCGCCGGCTTTGGATAGGTCGTCATCACGCCCTCCTTGAAATCCAGTTTCAGGAAAGTCGCGATGGGGCGTCGACCAGGCCGAGACGGGAATACCAAAAAGGTCGTCCATCACAATTTTAACGAGACACCGAAATCCTCGGCCGGGCATCTCGCCACGCTGTTTTAATATAATGAGTCGCCACCCAAGTCAAGCTAAGTATATGATTTTGGATGACAAATGCAGCGAAGGTCCTTAAGTTTCGTTCTCTTTCGAGTTGACTAAAGCGGTGCCTTGAGCGTTCTAGTAGACAGGAATTCGGCCGATTAAGCGGTGAGGCCGCAATTCGGAACACAGTGCTCTGGTACAAGAGAATACCCCCGCCCCGACATAGGAATGTGCTTTCGAAATTTCCCTGTTAATTTCCCTGTTCTAAGGGAAATCGCGAGACTGGATAGCTGGAGACTGCGAGCACAGCCACCCACTCACTAATCTTCAGCTCACGAGAGTTTGCGTCGATATTGCTGCGTGATTTCCGCACCTTGGCTCAAGCAACTTTCGACAGAGACATGGGATAGGCAGTAAAAACGGCCGATTTCGGCCCTTAATCTCGGTTTGCCAATTCGGCGGTACGAGTTTGGTAGATTTTGGAGAGGTTTTGCTCAGAGCTTAGCAAACCGTTCGCGTTGCTCAGACCAGAGAGCCGGGACGCCTGACCTGATGAGATAGTTAGACGTGAGGCCATCCGGCTGTTCGCCTAATGCGATGGAGTCGAGAATGTCCGGCGCCAGCATCGCCAGATCGACTACATCCTGAACGCGGCGCTTGGATGTGCTTTCCGTCTTTGCGATTTCGGTAAAGGTCTTTCCGCTCTTGATCATAGCCATCCACCGCTGCGCTTTGACGATGTTCTGAACCAGAGTGAGATCCGCCTCCGAGGGTGCGTCTCCCAGATGTAACTTCAGCTCGACTCCTCGCCGGCGCATCCGGAACGGAGCTTCGATGCACAGGGCAGATATGTCTAACCGATCTAGTTTGCACTCAAGCTGCTCGGCTATTTCCCTGTGGCCAAGAAGAACAGTCACCTGGCCTGGTTTGAGATCAACTCGCGCGACAAGAGCAAGGCACTGTTTCGCACTTTTAATGGATTGCAATTTCGTGGAGATGCCCGGGATCTCTGCAGCAGATACGTCCCGCAGGAGGGCTATAGCAAAATCCGGACAGCTCAGGTTTTTTCTGATGACGTCAGCGATCAAAGTTTCCAGTTCATCCGCAGGCAGACGCCAAGCATCTGGATGCTTCTGGCTGCGGCCCTTCACCAGTCGGTGGGAGATGTAGTACCGCAGGCGTGTGCCATTCTTCCTGCTGTGGCTGGGTGTCAGGCGGTCGCCGGTTTCATCGAACAGCTTGCTAGCCAATAGGGATCGCCGGGCTTTGCTTTTGGCCCCTCGCGATTTTGCGGCCCCGTCTTGCAGCATCTGCTGAACCCGGTCCCAGACTTCAGGCGCGATGATCGCAGCATGCTGACCGTCATAAACTTGGCCTTTGTGACGAATCCGCCCGGCATAAATCGGGTTGCTCAGAATATGATGGATATGCCCGCGATCAATATGAATACCGCCAGACACCAGCCCTTCCCCACGCACGCGCCGCCGAGATCTGAGGTCCGTCGCGTCTGCGCACTCTTTCACAACGCGGATGAGGCCATGCTCAAGATAGAGATCATAGAGTGCTTTAACAGTCGCCGCTTCCTCCGGCTCAATCTTCAGCGTCCGGCCATCTGCCTGATAGCCTAAAGGGACGTTGCCACCCATCCAAAGCCCCTTGCGCTTAGAAGCAGCTATTTTGTCGCGGATGCGCTCAGCCGTGACCTCTCGCTCAAATTGCGCAAAGCTGAGCAGAACATTCAATGTGAGCCGCCCCATGCTGGTCGCTGTATTGAAGCTTTGCGTGACCGACACAAACGACGCTTCGGCTTGATCCAACCGTTCCACAAGCTTTGCGAAGTCCGCCAGTGAGCGGGTCAACCGGTCGATCTTATAGACCACGATTTGATCGACGCGTTTGTCATCCACGGCTTGCATCAACCCCTGCAAGGCGGGGCGCTCGAGATGTCCGCCGGAGATCCCGCCATCGTCGTAGCGATCCGGGAGCAGCTCCCATCCTTCATGCTTCTGGCTAGCGATGTAGGCTTCGCAGGCCTCTCTTTGCGCATCCAGAGAGTTGAAGTCCTGCTCAAGCCCTTCTTCCGAGCTCTTGCGGGTATAGATCGCACAGCGGACCCGGCGCATCACTGGACCCCGAAGAAGCGCGGGCCGGACCAATGGGCGCCGGTGATATACTTGGCGATGGCTGACAGCGAACGCCAGGTTTTACCGTCCATGACGTACCCACCCTCAACGACCTCGACCTGGTAAGTCCGCCCGTTCCATTCTCGAACAAGCTGAGAACCGGGCTTGGCGGTCGTGGTCAACGTTTTCCCAGCTGCAATCTGCTTCAGTCGTCGGGTGGTTTTAACAGACACACCGCCCAGCGCCCTGTTCTGCGTTTCCCAGATTAGCACCCGCTTCATGAACTGTGGCGAAAGATACTTCGGTGGTGAGCGCCCGAAGGTCTCTCGCCATCGGTCGAGGCACGCTGCGCGATCAAGGGCTTCGATCTCTGATATTTGGATCGAAACATCTTCGTTTTGCTCCGCTTTCATTGGTTGCCCTGCATTTCGACAATTCGGTAGATCGATCCCTTGTCGGTCTCCGCCCTGTCGACCACACGTCCTGCTTTGCGCTGCGCGGATATCGCCGCCCGAGCCGTATGCGGTTGCCAGCCGAAGGTCTGTTGAAGTTGTGCGATTGTGACGCCGGACTTCCGCGTCAGCATTTTGTACAGCTGCTTTTGGCGGGTCGGCTTTTTGGCAACCTTCGTGTTTCTGTCCGAATTTTGGGTTGCCGCAATTGGTGTTGTCATCGTGTTTCTCCACTCTGAGGGCAAAGGTTTATTCCTCGCCCTGTACTGAGTGGAGCCCAGTGATCCCGGGCATATTCGACACAGACAGTACCGCTCTGAACCGTCGTGAAGTCCAGTCCATTCAAGGAGAAAGCCCGAACTTTTTTTAGATCAGTGGGTAATGGCTTCCGTGCCCACTTTCCGACCACAAGCGGTCATCTGACGGAAAGACTCAGATGACTGCATCGAGCCCAAAGCAGACGTGGAGAAAACGGCGATATGTGATAGCCAACAGGGTATAATTCAATGTTGAGTGCCAAATGGTTTGCAACCCCGTACCTAAGAAAGTCACCCATATTCCGGATTTATTTGCCCTTGCTACCTGTCCATTTTGCCGCGATCAGCAGGTTGTTTCCCACCGTGATTTAAAGAGCAAGGGCAGGCCAATTGATGGAACTGCGGAGTGGGTGTGTTCACTTTGCAAGGGCATTCCGCGAAAAGAGCAATTTGATTGAATTATCCCCCGGGGGCGGGGCTGATCTTCGAGGTCATACCCAGCGAGCAGCTATCGCCTCCATTGCAAACGGTAGACTTTGTGATCATCTGGAAGTCCTTTGAGGACCAAAGATCGTACGGCCGCAAATTCGAACTCGTGATTTCCCCCAACTATGGCTCTCGTCACATCCGACACAAGAATTTCACCCGGATTGGCCGATGAAGTTATGCGAGCCGCTTTGTTGACCACGGTTCCGAAGAAGTCGCCACGCGCCAAAACAACGTCGCCGGTATGAATGCCAACTCGTAGGCCCAAGCGCGGTTCCACATCGCTCAAAGCCACGGCTTCCTGTATTTTGATCGCCGCCAGAAGCGCTTCAGTCGCTGATTGGAAACTGGACAATGTCCCGTCTCCCAGCGACTTCACGAATTGCCCCCGATGTGTTGCGACGATACTCTCAACAGTCTGAAAATGCTGATCTATCAACGCCGACCAACCCTGATCTCCCATGGCCGCCGCGAGCATCGTACTGCCTTCGACATCAGTAAACAGCACCGAGGCCAAACCTTCTGCCTGAAGCAATTCCGGACCTTCTTCGAGCGCAGCTTTCACAAGAGTTTGAATGGCCAACTGTTCGCTACCTACAAAATCTATGTTTGGGTAGGGAAGAGAGGCGTGACGATTAATGATCCTCCATGACGCACCCTCTAAGACGAATACCAGCACCGTGCGGACGATGTAATCATCTCGAAGCCCGGGAAACCCAACCCGATGTAGAAAAGCAGACCAGCCCGTCTCTCCGTTCTCGAAGGCTTCGGCTTCGAGAACTTCCCACACATCCGGCTCTGGCATTTCGCCGATGAATTCGCCGACTCCATCACGGACAACCTGACCTTTCCAAAACTCATTCTCGCCAGTTCCAATGAAGCGCAGATCGACCGAGTCGGAAAGGTAGTCCTTCAAAACGTGCGTATTTAGGGTCCTGATCGCCTCAAACCAGCGTTCTGTAACAGCAAGTATCTCAGGAGAAGCCTTGACCACAACTGATACTCCCAACACAGGCGAAACAAGCGCAAAGTAAATTCGTCGATCTGGAATTAGCCGTACTGAACTCTACCACCTTTATGCTGCCCGCGCACAAGCATGTAATCAAGGAAGAAGATGGTAGAGGCGTCAAGCACACCTTGGACCATGCAGACCTGAGACAGAGTTGTTGAAGCTCCGTCTCGCCGGCGCACTTAGGGCTTGCTTCGAGTTTCAGCTTTGTCCGCATCGCTGTCGCTAGCGAAGTTTCGGCGAATGACCAAACCGAGCACGAAACGTCCTATTAGGCTGCTGACAATATCTGTAGTTTTGACTCCTGCAAATTTGAAATTTGCATTGTGAATTAGGTCACATCTCAATGAGTTTCATTCTGATATTTTGTTAGTATCGAGGGAGATTTAATCATGAACATGGTTGCTGCACTCGCACTGCTATCTGCTCTTTTTTATTGTATTGCTATGGTCGCCATGAAGTCATGGTGGACACTACCCAGCCTGGGCGTGGCAACCATAATCGCTGTTGCCTTACTGACAGCTGGCGCATTCGAAGTTGCTGCTCTGGGGCATGAAAAACTGGGGCTGATTTACGTGGCTGTAATGGGAGCTGAAGTCATAATTTTAGGTGTAGTCTCTCATTTTTTCTTCGAAGAGGTGTACTCAGTCAAAGAAGCTGCCGGGATGGCACTAGTTCTTGTTGGAACAGCCGTCGCCTGGACTTAGCCCTTCGATTTCACAACGATCTTGCTGCTCAGCGACCTCTTTGAGCGCCCCTATAGTTCGCATAGCAGACATTCACGTTTCGCAAGTTTAGGTCTGCCATCCGTCCATAAGCGGATATCTGACCAAATGACTACGATGTCCGCGTTGAGCCCAAAGCAGTCGGGAGATCTCTATTAATTTGGGTTCGATAAGCGGTCATGGCTTTTTGGATGGCTAGGTCAAACAGCTTTACAAGCGTTTCATCGCTAGAATTAACGATGTACACTATGCGACTTCTCTAATCTGACGTAACTTGCCGAAATGCCAAAGCCGAAGATCAGAAAGCTTGCTGCCATCGTTTCGATCGATGTCGTTGGTTACTCTCGTATCATGCAAATTGATGAAGAGGGAACTCTTGCGCGGCTCGGAGTGTGCTTCGACGGCATCGTTTCGCGCCGGGTCGCAGCGCATCACGGGCGTGTCGTCAAATCAATGGGTGACGGCCTATTGATTGAGTTTCCTACAGCAGCAGATGCGGTTGCCTGCTCGTTGGAAATCCAAAAAGTCATCGCGGAACGGGAAGCCGACTTCACCGACGACTTGAAAATAACTTTTCGCATCGGTGTAAACATTGGCGACATTGTTGTCATTGGAGATGACATATTTGGGGACGGCGTGAATCAGGCGTCACGCCTTCAAGAAATTGCCAAACCAAGTGAGCTTTGTATCTCGGGCAGCGTGTTTGATCAGGTCAAAGACAAAATTGAGCATCCCTTTGTAGACCTAGGTCATCGAAAGTTAAAAAACATTGTTCAGCCTGTCCGGGCTTATCGTTCGACTTTGACGGCTGCAGGTGAAGAGACCAAGCCGATTGGCTGGCCGTTCCTCACAGCTGCAAAACGTGAACCGATCACTGCAGGTGGATGTCTTTGCGGAGCGACTCGGTACCAGGTTTGGTCTCAGCCAGTTGCAGTTGGCTTTTGCCATTGCAGACACTGTCAGCTGGCTCTTGGTTCGCCATTGAATGCATGGGCAATTTTTGAGAAGCAAAATGTGACATTCGAAGGCGAAGAACCGGGTTTGTACGCTTCCTCAAAGCTTTCTGAGCGCGCATTTTGCAAAAATTGCGGGACGAGCATTTATACCGACATCATAGATATCGGATACTATTCGATCCGTGTGGGGACGCTCGACAATCCAGCTGATTTTCCGCCTGAGCTTCACTATGGCGTCGAAAGTCAAATCCCTTGGGTCGACATACACGACGACTTACCCAGAATTAGAACAGAAGAAGATCCGCGCATGGCCTCTCGTTGGGTTGCTGTGGGCGAGCCAAGTTCCGGGCCAACTCCACCTTTTTCGGAGGATCGCGTTGCTAATAGGCTAGAGGGAATGACGATTGGTCCAGCAAAGAACAATGAGTAACGGCAGGTTTGTCCGCATCTCGGACATTGCAAACTCGGTTTTGAAGGACCGCTTTGGGGCTGAAGCGGATACTGAACTATTAGGTCCGAAATCAGGCCCACGCCCTTCAACTTGGCATAATTTGGCTTACCGGTCACAAGGCCGAAGCCTAAGCGCCGAGGTGCTGTAAATAGTGCCCATCAACTTGTAACACCCTAATATCAATTGACGCCGGTCGCGCTAGTCACACTTGCGTTCCACACCAATCCACTTATGACAGTGCCGTCAAATGACCTGAGGGAAAGCTTGCAATGCGCATGCGCGATACGTTCATCAAACCGATGCATCCCGAAGGCATTAGGTTTGTCGCAATCTTTGCCGCCATAACGGTCGGTCTGTTTCTCTTGTCCGACATTCTGGGCTGGATTGGCGTCGGCTTCACGGTTTGGTGTTACTATTTCTTTCGCGATCCTGAACGTGTGCCACCGACAGAAGAAGGCCTGATTGTTAGCCCGGCGGACGGGGTGGTTTCGCTGATCGAACCTGCGGTACCGCCGAAAGAACTTGGGATGCCCGACACACCTCTCACCCGTGTCAGCGTGTTCATGAGTGTCTTCAACTGTCATGTGAACCGGACCCCCATTGAAGGGGAGATTACCGCAGTTGCCTACCGCCCCGGCAAGTTTTTCAATGCATCCCTGGACAAGGCCAGTGCTGATAACGAGCGCAACAGCTTGCGTATTCGTATGACAAACAATCAGGATCTGGCTGTTGTCCAGATTGCTGGTCTAGTGGCCAGACGGATCGTCTGCTTCGTAAAACCAGGCGAAGCGCTTAAAACCGGAGAGCGATTTGGATTGATCCGGTTCGGGTCTCGGCTGGATGTTTACCTTCCGGATGGCGTGGATCCACAAGTGCGTGTCGGACAAACGATGATTGCGGGTGAAACCGTCCTTGCCAGTTTATCTATGTCTAAAGAAAAATAGGTAGGCGGATCAATGGGAGACCCCCCCAAACAGGAAGAGACCGGGTTTGCGCTAATCCATTTGCTGCCCAATGCGCTGACCATAACGGCCATTTGCGCGGGCCTGTCAGCAATCAGATTTGGTGTTCAGGGTAACTACGTACTCGCGGTCCAGTTGATAATTGCTGCCTGTGTGCTTGATGGATTAGATGGGCGCATTGCGCGCCTGCTCAGCAGTGACAGCAAGCTGGGGGCCGAGCTTGACTCTCTTGCAGATTTTCTGAACTTCGGAGTGGCTCCGCCGCTCGTTCTCTATTTTTGGGTCCTACAGGATATACCCAGCGCGGCGTGGATTGCGGTATTGTTCTTTGCTGTGTGCTGCGTCATGCGCCTTGCCCGGTTCAATGTGAGCAGCAAATCCGAGACATGTGATCAGGACAGTGCCTATTTCGAGGGGGTCCCCGCCCCTGCGGGGGCGCTTCTGGTCATGTTGCCAATGTATTTGTCTTTCGCTTTCGCCGATGCCCCGTTGCTGCCGAGTGTATTGATCTGCCTTTACATGGTGATCATCGGTCTTCTGCTCATCAGTCGCATACCAACATGGTCTTTCAAGGCCACACGGATTTCTCGCGAGAACGTGAAGTTTTTGCTCATCGGTGTCGCTGTTGCGGGGGCGGCGCTGCTGACATTTGCCTGGGCCACGCTCATCGCTCTTTGTGTCGGGTATGTGGGAATGGTCGCCTGGGCATGGCTCGACAGGGAATTACCTTCTAACCGTTAAGGACTCGATATGGACATCAAGGCCGTTCAAACCTCTTACGCTCGCTGGGCGCCCGTCTATGACAGGACGTTTGGGGCTGTCACCAATGTCGGGAGACAGCACGCGGTTGAATACATCAATAGGCGTCCCGGCAAGGTTCTGGAGGTTGGCGTGGGCACCGGACTGTCCCTGGAACATTACGGGGCCGAGACGCTGGTGACAGGGATCGATTTCAGCGAAGACATGTTAGAAAAGGCCCGCGACAAGGTTCAGGCCATGTCACTAAAGCATGTCAAAGCACTGGTGCAAATGGATGCCCGAACGATAGAATTTCCCGACAACCATTTCGACACGGTTGCAGCGATGCATGTGCTGTCCGTCGTTCCGGAACCGGAAACGGTGATGGCGGAAATAGCGAGGGTCTGCAAACCGGGTGGCAGAGTGGTGATCACCAACCATTTCCAACGTAAGCGAGGGCTGCTTGCATCTATGGAACGCATATTTGCCCCGCTGGCAAATACAATCGGCTGGCATTCTGATTTCGAGATCGAGACGGTGCTGCAAGAGGATATGCTTGCCGTCGAAGAGCAAAGGCCCCTTCCACCGCTGGGGATGATGACCTTTCTGGTGCTGAGGAAATCTGAAGCCGCGTAGTACCCAGTACCTTTGGCCGCTTTTTCAGTTTCGGGCAGCCGAGCCAGTACACATATGTCAATTCATCTCGGAGCTAGATCGTTGGCCACGTCATTGCATTTCAGATGTTCTGACCACAAGAGGCGCCTTGGTCGCGTCAGAGATTTCTTCCGTCATAGATTACCTCAGGTAGGCGAAGAGCGTCCAACTCATCGATGCATCCGAGGTTAACTCGATAGTGGCCCGGGTTCAGCCGCGTCTCGACGAATGTATGAATTCCACAGCGATTGCAAAAATAGTGCCGCGCCGTTTCTGTGCCAAATTGGTAAGTTGAGAGAACACCCTGCTCACACCTGATTTTTATATCTTCAGGCGGTACCACTGTTGCACTCATCACCATGCCTTTACGGGAACATAATGAACAATCGCATCGCATTGCATGATCGATGTCCGGAACCGAAAATGTGAATTCTACAGAACCGCAATGACAGCTGCCTTGAAATTGTTTCACCTTTCACTCCACCGATTGAATGCGGAAAGAGCGCCCACAAACGATCTGTAGGCACTCAGTGACTATTCAAACTTTATTCGGCCACCATTGGGTCTGCATCCGGAACTGTAGAGGTAACACCAACTGCGTTCCGGCGGCTATCGTTGATGATTACCTTGATCAGAGCAAAGCCGATCAACACCATTGCCAGCCTCCCGGTCTTCTGGACCGGAAGGCGTAAGAGTATCAAACACTCTAGCGGAATTCGTTACCGCCCGAAGCATTTTTGATAACGTTTGTCACTACTGGAACCAACTGTCGACAACAGCCGAATTGTCTTCAACCCATTGCTTTGCAAATGCCTCGGGGTCCTTTTTCTCGACCGCCAAGGCAAAGGACATTTCCGAGAGCATCTCGGTCTCCAAATTGACATTGCTTAGCATTGCGACGGCATCAGGCTGCGCGCTTTCCAGGCTGGTCGCGTAGCTGACATGAAGATCGTCAGTATCCCAGGCGACACCGGCAGTTGATTTCTCCAACCAGCCCGGGATCGAGTTGGGCGGCACGATAATCCACTTTGAACTAACGTGTGCTGGCTCGTTCAGAACAACAAGGTCGTGCACTTCGAACATGTAGTGCGGTTGATAGCAATAGAATACGACATTCTCATTCCGCCCGGCAGCAGCCCCCAATTCTGCCAAGGCGTCGGCTTCGTCCATGATTCGGAGGCTCATAGTCTTGTGATAGCCGTAAGAACGTGCACGGACCTGTTCGATGGAAGTGGAAGTCCAACCTTCTGCACCGATCCAGACTTCACCTTTTCCGTCTCCGTTACTATCAAATTTCTGAGCCATTTTCGGATCGGAAAGCTGCTTGATATCCGTGATACCGGTGCGTTCCGCCGTGTCCTTTGTCACGCACATTCCTTGCGCCCCCTTGGGGCCACTGGACTTTACCTGAACCGTTTTTCGGCCGTCGACATATTCCCGCCGAAGGTAGTCAAGACTGGGCAGCCAGACCTCAGGATGCACATGCAGGGTTCCGGCATCCATAGCCGCAAACATGGCTGCATTGGTGCTGTCCTGTAATTCGACGTCCAAGTCCAGCCGACTTTCCAAGGCAACCTTCAGAATATGTGCGGTGGCTTCCCCCGATGGCCAGTTCGGGACGCCAATGACCATGTCGGCCGCCGAGGCTGTGGAGGCGGCAGTTACCGCGGACGCCACACTGATAGCTGCAAAAGATTTACTCGTTTTCATCTCGAAGTCCTTTCATCACTATCAAGTTTCATTCCGCAGCAGATGCCGGGGCGGTGGTCGGAACACCTTCGGCAAGTCTTCGGCTATCGTTGTAGATCGCCTTGATCAGTGCAAAGCCCATCAGAACCATCGCCAAACTGAATGGCAAAGCTGCAATTACCATGGCGGTTTGAATGGCTCCCAGGCCCCCTATGACAAGCAGGGCTCCGACCACCAATGCCAGAGCGACACCCCAGAAATAGATGTGAGGCTTGGCTTTCGGGCCGTCGTCGCCCGCGGCGTTGATTGTATTTACGATCAAAACAGCGGAGTCTGCCGTGGTCACGAGATATGTCAAAAGAAGTACCACAACGATAACTGAGAAGACCCATGTCAGATTGTCGTTGAGAATAACGGCCAGTGTCGCAAACAGCTGGTCTGAGATTCCCGCGCCCAGAATCGAGCCCCCAGCCTCACCTGTAAGTTCAAGGTGGATGGCCGTACCGCCAACAAAGGCGAACCAGATGAAACACATCATTGCCGGGACAAGCATTGCACCCAACACGAACTCGCGCACTGTGCGCCCTCGCGAAACCCTGGCAAGAAACAGACCAACGAATGGGGTCACCGCGATCCACCAGGCCCAGTAAAAGACCGTCCAGCCGCCTTGCCAGTCGGCGAGTGCGGCGCCCGTTTCGGTTCCATCATCTGACCAGACGGTAAAGCTGATTCCCGGCAGCGCCAGCAGGTAATCCCAGATACCGACAAACATGGCCTGCAGACTAAAGAATGTTGCACCGAAAATCAGGAAGAACGCCAACAAGAAAAAGCTCAGCCCCATATTGATATTGGAGAGCCATTTGATCCCCTTGCCGACACCGGAAAGTGCGGACAGGGTCGATGCACCCATGATAACCACAAGGGCGAAGATGATGGCGGCAAAGGACGCTTTTTGTGTTCCTCCCTCACCGGTCACCAACAACCAGTCACCGAAACCAATCCGGTTAAGGCCGGCTACAAACTGCTCGACACCAAAGCCAAGGGTCTGGGCAACGCCCAGGATAGTTGCCACCACGGCTACGATATCGATGACATGACCAATCGGGCCCGAAAGCGACTTGCCGAAAAGCGGGATAAGAGCGGTGCGCACCGTAAGTGGTAGATTTCTGCGATAAGAGAAGTAGGCGAACCCCAGCCCGGCAATCGCGTAACACGCCCAGGCCGATAGCCCCCAGTGCGCAAATGACCAGATATAAGCCGACCTTACGGTCTCTACCGATTGCGCGGAAACCTCTCCCATAATTACGTGGGGGTTGTTCTGAAAGTGGTAAATCGGTTCGGCCGTCGCAAAGGTCAGCATCCCAATGCCGATCCCGGCGCTGAACATCATTGAAAACCATGAGAAATTCGAAAATTCAGGCCTTTCATCGTCCTGGCCCAGCCGAAGTCTGCCGGAAGCCGGCAATGCCGCAAGAACAAGGCAGAGTATCAGGAAAAACGCTACCGCGTAGATGTACCAAGAGTTAAAGCTCGCCAGAATTAAGCCATTCAATGCTCCTAGTGTCTCTGCAGCACTTTCCGGAAAGGCCACGGCCCACACGATGAGCAAACCCACCAGGATTTTCGCGGACACGGCAACGTTCTTTGAGAACCCTGCGTAAAAGCCGCTCTCTGAAACTGGAATGTCCAACTCGCCTAAAGGTGGTTTCATACTTTCCTCCATTGTATGCTAATTTCGAACCGTCAGCGGACCGTGTCATGGGTTTGCTGGCGGGCTTTGGATATTGCGAATGCCAGCTAGGCCGTTTCTCCCATCAGGCGCTTATCGAGCGGGTAGGTCGAAATCGTTTCGAACCCGCTTTCAGTCACAACTCCCTGATCCTCCAGCTTGACCATGTGGTCGCCGCCGACCTCACCCACCAGCGCTTCGACACACAGCGTCAGCCCGGGTTCGAGAATGGCGTCGAAGGCGCCGTCCACCAGTCGGTCGGGATAGGCGATCAATGGCCATTCGTCGCACAGGCCCACACCATGCATCGGAGAGGAATATTTCAGCGCCTGATACTTGTCCTGCAGCACATGCAATGAGCGTGTCAGCTCCTCCATGTGGAGGCCGGGGCGCAGGAGCGCCGTGTTGTAGCGGATGTGCTCGACGGCCTCGGCGTAACTCTCGCACATATGTTTCGGCGCCAGTTCGTCACCGATCCACCATGTACGGCTGAGGTCCGCGCAAAGGCCATATGGCCCGATCAGATCAGTGTCGAAGGCGAGGATCTCGTTCTCGGCGATGACCCGGGGCCCACATTCCTGAAACCACGGGTTCGTGCGTGGCCCCGAGGTGAGCAGCCGTGTTTCGATCCATTCGCCGCCACGCTTGATGTTCTCGGCATGGAGCACGGCCCAGACATCGTCCTCGGTCACCCCGCCGTTTGGAATTTCTGCGCGCGCGAACTCTTCCATGGCGGCCATCGAACGCTCGCAGGAATGAATGGCGCAGCGCATGGCGCGTAACTCGTGCTCGGTCTTGATGCCCCGTGTGCGTTCGGTGACTTCCTCGCCGTCGCGATACTCCAGCCCCGCTCGGCGGATCGCGTCCAGTCCCGCAGGCTGGATCTTGTCTATCCCGATCTGTGTATAGCCCGGCGCATGGGTGGCCAGCAGGTCCGCCACCTCAGCAGCGAAGGCGTCGGCCGCTGGCCCAATCCGGTCGCCACGGGCGAAATAGAACATGTCAGCGCCAGATCGGCTCTCGCGGACGAGCGGATTATACTCGGCGAGGAACGGCGCGTTCTTGTAGTCCCAAAGCACCATGTATCCGTCGGCACAGAGCAGGCAGGCCCGGAACGGGTTGTGGGTGTTCCACAATTGCATGTTCGTCGTGTCGGTCGCATAGCGGATGTTCAGCGGATCGAACATCAGCAGACCCCCATAGCCGCGGGCCACGATGGCGTCGGTCAGGCGCTTGTGGCGGGCCTTGCGCATCTCGGTCAAATCGGGCAGCGCCAACCCCGCCTCGCGCCATTCAGCATGGGCAAGTGCGGTCGGCCCAATCTCGACCCGGTCGCCGTCATTTGCCGTCCCATCGCCAAGACGAACGCCCTGGCTAGGGTCAATCTTGCGCCGATCACTGTAATGGGTGTTCATTTTGTGCTTTCCTTTCAGACGCTTGATTGCAAGCAAAAAAAGCCGCGTCCCGACTTGCGCGGCCTTTCATTCAAGCTGCGTTCATAGCTTGATCTGCGAAGTCCCCCCATTGTCGTAAGCGGGGTGCGATTTTCTGCGGTATTGTTGATCGGGACACCGAAGGCATAAGAGATCGTTCTGTGTTCTGCTTTGCCGCCGACACAGTTTAGTTCCGTAGTGACCAGTGTTGTCTGAGTTGATTGCAACGCCGTTCTCCGAAGCTAGTGCGCAAGCACAACCTTTTCTTCTCGAGGCGCTATGCCGAAGTGCTTTCTGTAGTGTTTGGAGAACACGCTTTGTGTTGAGAATCCGCAGGCCGTAGCAACGTCGATCACGCGCATCTGGGTTTGCTGCAGCAATACGCGTGCCCTCTCGAGCCTTAGAACCATCATGTAGGTTTTTGGGGTCATTCCCAGATATCGGCTAAACAACCTTTCAAGTTGCCGTGTCGATATCCCAACCTGACGAGCGATAACCGACGGTGAAACAGGCTCTTCCCAGGTTTCCTGCATATAGCTCAGTGCTTTGGACAACTTTTCGTTCCGGTGTTTCGAACCGTAAAGGCTGGACATACTCTGACGACAATTTCCATCACGCATAGAGCCACAAAGGAGTTGGTCAGCGACCTGACTGGATGTTTCCGGGCCCGCCTTTTCGCGGATCACGGAAGAAAAAAGGTCCAGAGTAGCGGCTCCCCCCCCACAGGAGACGATGTTGGATGTCTCTTCAAAAATTGTGCAGGCAGGCTCCAGATCCAGATAGCCTTCCTCAAAGACAGGCTTCATTCTCCAGTGCGCGCTGATGCGCCCCTCGTTCGCTATGCCGATCCGGGCGAGAAACAGTGCGCCACCTCCCAGTCCGAAAAACCGTGCTCCAAGTCGTGCGGCTTGCCGTAGCCAGGCCGCAGTCTTCCCGGATTTGGGGTAGTCTTGGGAATTAAAGGCGCAGCAAACAACGATGCAATCCCCACGTCGTACATCAGGCAAGGCGCCATCGGCTGTCACTGTCAGCCCTGAAGAAGATTCTATGCTATCCCCTGTTTCGCTGGCTGTTTTCCATTGAAAGAAAGCCTTACCCAATGCTTCGTTGGCGGCGGCCAGAGAGTCGATACCGGATCCCAGTTCCAATGCAGAGAACCCGGGCATCAATAAGAATACGAAGCGGTTCACCTCAACAAGTTCACTTAGAACCACATCTATGTCTTTCTCTGGCCGCCCCATGGTTTTTCTCCTGATCAAGAACGCATGTTTGCGCCGTTGGCGTCGTAGATTGGTCCTGCCAGAACCAGCGCATCGTAGAAGTTGCCCAGAATTTCCACCTGAAGCGTCGTTCCCGGCGTTGCGAACTCGGCTGCGACGTAACCCATCGCCATCGACTTGCCGACATGGTGCGCATAGCCGCCCGAGCTGACGTAGCCGACCGGTTCACCATCTTTCAGGATCGCCTCGTCATGGGCCACGTCGATCCCCTCGACGTCGATGGTCATTGTCACCAACTTCTGCGAGACGCCTTCATCGCGGGCTTTCAGCGTTGCTTCTTTGCCGACGAAGTCCTTCTTCCAGTTGATGAAGTCATCCATGCCGGATTCGACAGCGTCGAAGTCGGGACGGTATTCCATCGTCCAGACACCCCAGCCCTTCTCGAGTCGCATCGACAGCAACGCACGCGCGCCGTACCAGCGATAGCCCAGATCGGCGCCGGCCTCTTCGATGGCGTCTGCCAGACGCATCAGGTATTGCGGTTTGCAATAGATTTCGTAGCCCAATTCGCCAGAGAAGCTGATCCGGTTGATGATCACCGGCACGCCGCCGACAAAGGTCTGGCGCAGGTCACGGAACTTGAAGGCTTCGGCTGAAACATCGTCACGGGTGATCCGGGCCAGCAGGTCCCGCGATTTCGGGCCGGACAGGGCAATCCCGTGCCAGTTGTCCGAAACGTTGGCATAAGAAATGCCTGCGGGCAGGTCTTTTTCGAACCAGCGGCGGTGTGCTTCCTGCATTGCGCCGGAACCGAACAGCATAAAGTGATCCTCGGCCAGGCAGGCAACCGTCAGATCGCCGTAAAGCTTGCCCTTGGGCGTCAGCATCGGCGTCAGCGCCAGGCGTCCGGGCTTGGGAACAAAGCCGGCTAGGATATGGTTCAGGTATTCGCGAACACCCTCACCCTTGAACTCATGCTTGGCAAAGTTGGCGATCTCAATGCCGCCGACAGCTTCGCGCACGGCCTTGATTTCCCGGGCGACATAGTCGTGCGACCGGTTGCGTTCAAAGGTTGGAACCTCGTGCGCATCTTCCGGGCCGTCGGCATACCAGAGTACGTTTTCGAGGCCGAAACCCTGATCCATCACCGCACCCTTGGCGATCATGCGATCATAAAGCGCGGTCGTCTTCTGCTTGCGGCCCTTGGGCAGGGTTTCGTTCGGGAAGGTCATCACGAACCGGCGTTCGTAGTTTTCCGACGACTTGATTGTGCCCCAGTCCGGTGTCGCGAATTCACCAAAACGCGCCACGTCCATCGCCCAGACATCGATGGATGGCTCGCCGTCGATCATCCATTCCGCAAGGGTTAGGCCCACGCCTCCGCCCTGGCAGAAGCCTGCCATGACACCAACCGCCACCCAGTAGTTCTTCATGCCCGGAACAGGACCGATCAGCGGGTTGCCATCAGGACCAAACGTGAACGGACCGTTGATCACATCCTTGATCCCGGCATTGGCCATGGCCGGAAGACGCTCGAACGCGGTTTCCAGACGATCCGCCACACGATCCAGATCCGGTGGCAGCAGTTCATGACCGAAGTCCCAAGGTGTCCCGCCGACTTTCCACGGGGTCGCCTGGGCCTCATAGGTACCCAGCAACATGCCCTGCCCTTCCTGACGGCAGTACACGTTGGCCTCAAAGTCGATGCCGTGCGGTAGCTGCTGACCAAAGTTCACGACCTCGTCCATGCGCTCGGTGATCAGGTAATGGTGCTCCATCGGCTGAACCGGCAGATGAAGGCCCGCCATATGGCCCACCTCACGCGCCCACAGACCGCCGCAGTTCACGACGTGCTCGGCATTGATCGTGCCTTTGGGGGTGACAATGTCCCAGCTGCCGTCGGGGCGCTGTGTCATATCGGTGGCGCCACAGTGGGTGAAATACTGGGCGCCATGCGCCTTGGCCGCCTTGGCAAAAGCGTAGGTCGTGCCAGACGGGTCCAGATGGCCGTCCTGCGCGTCCCACAGAACCGCGTGATAGTGGTCCGGATCGATCAGCGGATGACGCTCAGCCAGTTCCTTGGGCGAGATGAATTCCTGATCCAGGCCCATGTAACGCGCTTTCGAACGCTCGCCCTTCAGGTAGTCATACCATTCCTTGGTAGAAGCGGCGTAGAAGCCACCGGTCTGATGCAGACCAACAGATTGGCCGGACAGTTCTTCGATCTCTTTGTAAAGATTGATCGTATATGATTGCAGGCGCGAGATATTCGGATCCGAGCTGATGGTGTGGATACCGCCGGCCGCGTGCCAGGATGAGCCGGATGTCAGCTCGTCACGTTCAAGCAGGACCGCATCCTTCCAACCGAACTTGGCCAGGTGGAACAGGATCGAGCAACCAACAACGCCGCCGCCAATAACAACGACTTTGGCGTGCGACGGCAGTTTCTTTCCGCCTGTGGACTCGTCGGTCTGAATAGTAGGCATATTTCGTTTTTCCTCAGGAATTCAGCTTTCACTCTGACTGCATTTGGGTGCACACTCCTCGTTTTGACCCAAAGCATCTATCTCGGTGAAAAGGGGTTCTCTTCTTTGCAGTGGATTGCTGGTCGGCAGAACGATCCCGGTCATCGCGATCGTCCTGCCGAACCTGCAAATGTCAGAAATCCGTGGCAGCGCCACCCTCGGCCTTGCGTTTGGCAACAAAGGCGTCAAGCTCGTCTTTTATCGCCGGATCCAGGGCTGGGGCTTCGTAGGAGGCAAGGCGGTTTTTCCACTCTGCGTTGGCACGCTCGATCGCAATCGGCGATCCGGCCTCCTGCCAGGTCTCAAAGTTGCGCCAGTCACTCAGGATTGGCGAATAGAAGGCGTCGCGATAACGCGCCTGGGTGTGTTCAGTGCCAAAGAAGTGACCCGCTGGCCCGACCTCATTGATGGCTTCCAGCGCCAGGTCTTCCGGGCTGGTCGAAACCGGCTGAAGGAATTCCGTGATCATCTGCAGCAGGTCGATATCAAGCATCACCTTCTCATACGAGCAGCACAGCCCTCCTTCGAGCCACCCTGCCCCGTGCATCAGCATGTTGGCGCCGCCATTGATGGCACCCCAAAGCGAGAAGACCGCCTCGTATGCCGCTTGCGAGTCAACCGTATTGGCCGCGCACACATTCGAAGAGCGATACGGAATGCCGTAGCGCCGCGCCAGCTGTCCGCCGATATGCTGCGCTTTCATGTATTCCGGCGTACCAAACGCGGGCGAGCCGGTCTTCATATCCACGTTCGACGTGAAGCCGCCATACATCACCGGCGCGCCTGGCCGCACCATCTGGGTAAAGGCCACACCCGCCAGAGCTTCGGCGTTTTGCAGGGTTACGGCACCGGCAATCGTAACGGGCGCCATCGCCCCTGCCAGCGTGAAGGGTGTGATCACAACAGGCTGGCCCATCTCGGACAACGCCATCACGCCCTGCATCATCGGAATATCGAGCTGCAGAGGAGAGTTCGTGTTGATGATCGAGAACATGCAGGCCTGATCACGCATCTGGTCATGGGTCAGACCATGGGCAATCCGCGTCATCTCGATTGCATCGGAGACACGCTCCTCACCAAGTGAGTAGATGCAATAGGCCTTGTCGGTCAGCGTGATGTAATCCTGAATACAATCAAGATGGCGGATAGACGCGTGAATATCGACGGGTTCCACCGGATATCCACCTGTCACATGCAGAACATTGTGCATCTGGGCCAATCGCAGGAAGTTGCGAAAATCTTCCTGATTGCCCGCGCGCCGACCCCGATCCGTATCCGAGCAATTCGGCGCGCTTGCCATCATGTTGAATACAATGTTGTTTCCGCCCATGGTCACGTTGTGCTGGGCGTTTCGCGCGTGCAACATGAATTCAGACGGCACGCTTGCAATGGCTTCGTTGATCAAATCGGGATCGAAGCGCACACGCTCTTCACCGTCCCGGACATCGGCACCTGCCTTTTTCATCACGGCGCGCGCGTCATCATGCAACACGTCCAGACCGGTTTCTGAAAGCAGTTTCAGGGATGCCTGGTGAATATGCTCAACCTGATCATCAGAAATCAGCTCAACGGTCGGATAGGAACGCTTAAGCTGCGCGAACGGGCGCTGTACAATTGCCGGGGCTGGTGCCCCGCCATCACGGCGACGCCCTCGGCGTCCGCGCGCCTTTTGGGCCAGTTGATCAGTAGTCATCCGATAGTACCTTCATTGCCGGAGTTAAGCCTGAGAACGAGTGGTTTGGGCGTTACGCCTCAAGTCATTTACCGCTTAGGGCGGCAGGCAGAGAAACCTGACCGCGATTCGTCGCTCAATCCTGCGTGGGCCCGCGAACGGAAAAGTCCGCTATTACTTGGAGGTACCAGTTGCTGTTTCATTTTTGGTTTTCCAATATGCCGCACGAGATGCGGTATATTGGAATAATGCCATGATTCAGTCAATACGTTTTATAGGCCTTCTCAGACTGACGCTGTAGGTTCCTGATATTGAGTCGGCTGAGCCACGAGAAGGATGGCCTCCGTTTCTCCATCCGCCTCGTTGTTAATGCGATGATTGCAGTCACTGCGGTATCGCAATGTATCGCCTGCCTCAGCCCGAACAGTTCGTCCAGCGACCGTTACCGACAGTGAGCCGGACAGGCAGGTCAGGTGCTCGAAGGTTCCAGGCGCATGGGGCTTTGAATCAAGCTCTGCTCCGACCTTCATGAGAAGCCTGTGCCACTCTACGGGAAGAACAGTGCGTCGCGGGCTCAGCATATAAATCTCGCATTTACCGTCCGCACTTCGCTGCATCGGCGTGGAATAGTGATGAAGATGCTCGATTGGATCCTCGCCACCAGGCGTGCCCTCAAGCAAGCTAAGGTCAACGCCAAGTGCCTGAGAAAGGGCCCAGACTATTGAAAAGGTCGGGTTGGTGGCACCCCTCTCAATGGCGGATAGCATCGATCGGGACACCCCTGTACGCTCAGAGAGTCGCTCAAGGGTCAGGCCCAGCGATTTCCTGGCTTCCTTCATAATTTTCCCGATTTCAGGTGTAGGTGAAGGTGTGTTCATTCCGTAGTTCCATTATATTAGATTTTTGTTTACGAACGATAGAGGTCTTGCTAAATCCACAATATTAGAAATCTTGGAAAATGCCATGCTCTACTCAAGTACTCGCGGGAACGCACCCGCTCGATCTCTCCGAGAGTTGCTAAGCCGTGGAACTGCCGAAGATGGCGGTCTTTACGTGCCTGAGGCCTGGCCCGAACACACATCCAGCAAATTGGCCACGCTGGGCGGACGGGCCTACGACCAGATTGCATCGGATGTTCTGGCACTGTTTGGCGGAGCTGAGTGGCAACAGTGCAACTTCACCGCAGGCATAAGAAAAGCGCTGGCCGGTTTCGAACGCAATGATGGCCCACCCCTCTCTCGCCTGAATGACCAGCTGTGGAGCATGGAGCTTTTCCATGGCCCCACACTCGCTTTCAAGGACTACGCCCTCGCCCCTTTGGCGGAAGCGATCGATCGGGAACTCACAATCACTGACAAACGCGCGACCGTACTCTGCGCAACGTCGGGAGATACTGGCGCAGCCACCGCAAATGCCTTTGCGGGACGTTCGCGAGCCAATGCAGTAATTCTGTTTCCGGAGGGCCGCGTCTCTGATGTTCAACGCAAGCAGATGACCTGCCTGGGAGCCGCAAACGTTCAGGCAATTTCCGTTCGAGGCGACTTTGATGACTGCCAAAGCATAGTCAAAAACCTGTATCAAAGCGAAGTTGCCAAAGAATATAGCTATACGGCTGTGAATTCGATCAACCTGGCCCGGATCCTCCTTCAGACGTCCTACTACATTTACGCTTCGGTCAAAATCCACAACGATTACGGCCAACCCGTGAACTTTGCTGTCCCCAGCGGGAATTTTGGAAATGTCTTTGCGGGCTATATCGCGAAGCAAATGGGCGCTCCCATCGGGAAGTTGATCGTCACGTCGAACGAAAATGATGTCCTTCCCCGGCTGTTCGAGACTGGTATGATGTCGAAGGCAGAGACAATACCGACGATCTCGCCGAGCATGGATATTCAGGTTTCCAGCAACTTTGAACGAATGCTGTGGATTCTGAAGGGACGCGACGGGAACGCAACGCGTGACATGCAAACGCAGCTCGCTGAGAGGTCTTTTTACGAACTTTCGCAATCCGAGCATTCAAGACTGACCAAAGACTTCGACGCGATGAAGTGCGGCAAAGACGATGCCTTAAACACCATGCGCCAGATCCATAAGCAGTTCGGCAAGATCATTTGCCCACATTCGGCAACCGGCTACTTCGCGGCGGATCAGCTGAGGGCAACGCTTAACGGACCCATTGTTGTCGCTGAAACAGCCCATCCGGCAAAATTCCCGACGGCAGTTGAAGAAGCGCTTGGAACACTCCCAGAAACTCCGGCGCGGCTGGAAGACTTATTTGCCCGCGAAGAAGAGTTCGCAACTGTCGATCCGACGGTTGAAGCGGTGCAAAGTGTGATTGATGGAAAATTCGCAACACCATGAAGCTGACGTGTGTAACCCCGGAAGTTCAATCTCTTCTGAGTGAACCGCGTGACATCCTCCTGATCGGGATGTCGGGAATTGGAAAGACGCTCCTTTCGAGCTTTTTGAACCAATCCGGGGCGTGGCGCTATGTGTCGATAGACGCCCAAATCCAGGAGCAGTATTTGCGCAAGCAGATACTTGATGCATTCAATGCCGAGGTCAGCAAGGGAGCTATGCTGTCCAAGTTGCAGGAATTGGGCATACTCAACTTGGACGACGAATTGTGCAAGGACACTCTTGCGCCATTGACTTCCTATTTGGGGATGCCTGGAGACCCAGACAGAGGCGGGATTGAATTCAACGAATATGTGAAACGGCAGAACTTTCATAGGCAGGCTGAACTCACCGCAGTCGAAGACCTTCTTAGTCTGGATTCCAGTCAGCCAGTTCTGGTTGATTCAAGCGGGTCGTTCTGCGAATTGTTTGCGGCTGGTGACCCCACATTTTCAGCTTTGAAAGAAAGGTTCCTTGTCGTTTCGCTGAGGGAGAACGACGAACTCGTCCAGAACTTGATAGCGAGGTACGTTGAGAAACCAAAGCCAATCTACTATTCTCCGGACCTGCTTTCGGAATATTGGCGCGACTATACGGCAAAGGCTGGAGACCGGGATAAAGATGTCGACCCAAAGAAATTCGCGCTTTGGTCGTATCAGAAGCTAATTTCGGTCAGGCGAGATAAATTTGCGGCACTAGCTAAGCACAGCGACATATCTATTAGTGCCGCAGATTTGCGATACGCCTAAGTCTTCATCGACGAACCTGCTAACACCACCAAGACGACGCCTCTGTAGGGGCGATCCGCGCGCGGCACCCACAGGCAAGCGGACGCGCTCAGCGAGGCGCCTGCGCCCAAACGCAATCTGGAACGAGACCTAAGTGCGGCCGCAGTGTTTGACCCGGACCGATCTCCCAACTGGAAGCCAATGCTGGAAAAGCCTGCTTTGCGGTTGGAATCCGCCCAAACCGCCCACGTATGAGCCCGGATGCAACATGCACGAGAAGTTTGCCTGCCTCCAAGCGCCTAGCGGCATCGCTGCGATTACCCAATGAGCTTCGAACGCATAACTTCCGTCTTTAAGGTTACTAAAAGTATACTGGTTGATAGATTGCCCCTGCGAGATGTAGGTAACCACTAAAGGCGACCCCCCAGGCGCTGTAAACCTGAAGCTCTGCTGAAAATCTTGACGACAAGCCAAAAAGAGGACCTCCCCAAAATGACGGACCTGACCATCAACGGAAAGGACGTGTCGCTCGACGTACCGGGTGACACACCTTTGCTATGGGCGTTACGCGACAACCTGCGCCTGACCGGAACGAAATTTGGCTGCGGCGTGGCCCAGTGCGGTGCCTGCACCGTCATGGTCGATGGCATGCCGGTCCGCTCGTGCATCACCCCGGTCGAAGATCTGGAAGGCTCGGATGTGACAACGATCGAAGCGCTGGAAGGCCACGAGGCTGATGCGGTGCGCAAGGCCTGGGTTGATCTGGATGTGCCACAATGCGGGTACTGTCAGTCCGGTCAGATCATTGCCGCTGCTACATTGCTGACTGAGATTCCTCAGCCGACGGATGAAGATATCGATTTTGCGATGGCTGGAAACGCCTGCCGCTGCGCCACCTACGTGCGCATCCGCAAGGCGATCCACAATGCTGCCAAGATGCTGGAGGCCTGATCCATGACCGCATTCTCTCCCACCCGTCGCGGCTTTCTGGCCGGTGGTGCCGCGCTGATTATTGGGGCGCATCTGCCGATGGGCAACAAGATGGCCGCAAAAGCCGCGACCGGCCCCGTTGACCTCAACGCCTTTGTCCGCATCGGCGAAGACAACACGGTTACCGTTATCGTCAAACACATCGAATTCGGCCAAGGCCCATTCACCGGATTCGCCACTTTGGTAGCCGAAGAGTTGGACGCCGACTGGTCGCAGATGCGTGCCGAACATGCGCCTGCCGACACCGCTATCTATCAGAACTTTGCATTCGGCATTCAGGGCACCGGCGCTTCAACCGCCGTGCGCAACGCCTTTACCCAGATGCGCCAGGCCGGCGCTGCCGCCCGCGCCATGCTGGTTGATGCGGCTGCCCGTGAATGGGGTGTTTCGGCTGATGAGATCACCGTCGCAAACGGCGTGATCAGCCACACTGGCAGCGGCAAGACTGCGCAATTCGGTGAACTGGTCGCTGCGGCCAGCGAAAGCACACCTCCTGCCGAGCCCAAGCTGAAAGATCCGGCCAAGTTCAAACTGATCGGCAAGGAAGAAATCCGTCGTCTCGACAGCGCCATCAAGACCACGGGCGAGGCCCAGTTCACGCTGGACGTCTATCGCGACGGCATGCTGACGGTCGTCGTGGCGCATTCGCCCTGGATCAACGGAAAAGTTGCATCGGTGGACAGTTCGGCCGCTCTGGCGGTCGACGGCGTTGAAAAAGTAGAACAAATCCCGACCGGCGTCGCGGTCTATGCCAGAAACACTTATTCAGCCCTCAAGGGGCGCGATGCGCTGCTGATCGACTGGGACCTGAGCGAGGCGGAAACCCGCTCGGCCGACGAACAACTGGAAGAGGTCGCCGCGGCGGCTCGCGATGGTGAAGGCGCCGTCGCCGATACCTATGGCGACCTGAACGCGGCATTCGAAAACGCTGCTCAGGTGATCGAAGCCGAATACCGCCTGCCCTTCCTTGCCCACGCACCGCTCGAAGCTCTGGACGGTGTGATCGAGAACCGCGGCGACGCTGTGGAAATCTGGATGGGCAGCCAGATGCAGAGTGTCGACCAAATGGTCACCTCGGACATCTTCGGCATTCCGCTGGAAAATGTTGAGATCAACACCCTTCTGGGCGGCGGCAGCTTTGGACGGCGCGCGCAGTATGACGGGCAATTCGCGCAGGAACTGGCACATGTTGCCAAGGCCGGGGGCGAAGGCACTTATAAGCTGGTCTGGACTCGCAGCGATGACATTCAGGGCGGGTATTACCGGCCGCAGGTCGTTCACCGCCACCGTGCCGCACTGGACGAAACTGGCCGCATTATCGGATGGGACAACAAATTCGCCACCGAAAGCATCATGGGCGGTTCCGCCTTCGAGGCGGTAATCCAGAACGGCGTTGACCCGTTCTCGATCGAAGGTTCGGTCCACAAGCCCTATGATTTTGGTGCGTTCGAGGCGCGTTGGGTCCGCACCGACAGCAAGGTGCCGCATCTGTGGTGGCGCTCGGTCGGCCATTCGCACACTGCCTTCGCGAACGAAGTGTTCCTGGACGAGGTGCTGCAGGGCCAGGGCAAGGACCCGGTTCAGGGTCGCTTGGAGCTGCTGGGCGACAAGTCCCCGCGCGACCGCCGGGTGCTGGAGCGCGTCGCCGAGATGGCGAACTGGCAGGGCATTCAGGGCGCCGACGGCAAGGCCTATGGCGTTGCGCTGCATCCCAGCTATGACGCCCACTTCGCCTATATCGCCGAGGTCTCCGAGGTCGATGGCGAACCGCGCGTACACAAGGTCTGGGTCGCTGCCGACGTAGGCATTGCAATCAACCCGGATGTGGTCAAGGCACAGATCGAAGGCGGGCTAGGCTATGGCCTCAACGCAGCGCTGTTCAACGAGATCACCTTTGCCGAGGATGGCCGCATTGAGCAGGAAAACTTTGACACCTATCGCCTGCTGCGGATCAACGAAATGCCCGAGGTCGAAATTGATCTTGCGGTGAACACCGAAAAGCCCGGCGGCATTGGTGAGGCTGGTACCCCGCCCATCGCCCCCGCCGTCAGCAACGCCTGGCGTATCCTCAAGGGTGAGCCCGTCCGCCGCCTGCCGCTTGTGCGCGTTTGACAGGAGATCAAGCTATGAAATTCGACATTCGTGCCACGGCGCTGACCGCTGCAATCGCGCTGACCGGGCTGCTGCCCGGTGGCGCGGCGCAGGCCGAGGAAGTCAACGGCCTAAAAACCGCCGCGAGCTTTGAAAGCATCGAATCCGAGCAAGCCCGCTCGGTCGCGATCTTCGAGGAAATGGCCAAGGTCATCACTCATGCGCGCTGCGTCAACTGCCATCCGGTCACCGGTGGCCCGCTGCAAGGCGAAAACCAGAAACCGCACTCGCCGCCGATTCCGCGGACCGAGGACAATTTCGGTGTGGTCGCAATGCGCTGCACCACCTGTCACGGCGAGGAAAACCGCCCGTTTCTGGGTGAAACCGGCTCGGTGCCCGGCAACGGTCACTGGCAACTTGCCCCGCAGAGCATGGGTTGGGTCGGCCTGACCGTGCCCGAGATCTGCGCCCAGTTGAAAGACCCCGAACGCAATGGTGGCCGAACCCTCGAAGAGGTCGCGCATCATATGGGGCATGACACTCTGGTCGGCTGGGCCTGGACCCCCGGCGAAGGCCGCGAGCCCGCGCCCGGATCCTGGGAAGGGTTTTCGGAACTGGCCGTAAACTGGATCGAAACCGGCGCGGCCTGCCCGGGCTGAGGCGCGTTGATCTGACACGAAATAATCCGGAGGCTTCTGTTAAGCTGCCTCCGGTTCATCTATGGCCAGCACGGTCTGGATCGTGTTTCAAATAATCAAATTCCGGCTGTCGAACGCGGTTTGAACCGAAAACTGACATTCAGTTTTGCCCAACCTAAATCTGAAGGGCAGAGGCCAATTCAGTAAAGCTGTCCACTTCGATGTCATAAGTGCCGGTTTCACCCCGATCCGGCGTCTCGCAAGGCTTGTTGCCCCACTCCAGCGGTCGCCGAACCAGCGCCGTTCGGAACCCCACCTGACTTGCAGAGTCAAGGTCATAGGGGTGACACGCGACCATCAGGCATTGCTCGGGCTGCAGTTGCAAACGTTCAGCGGCCCGCCGATACGCCCTGGGCAGCAGTTTGTAGACGCCAAGCCCTTCGCAGGACAGGACCCCGTCCCAGACCAACCCGCTTCTGCGCGAGGTGTCGATAATCAACCGATAGGACAGCAGCGTGAACGAGGTCACGATGAACCGCTCGCGCAACGCTGCCAATCCGGGCCGCACGTCCGGCCAGGCGGCAAAACTATGCGGTGCATCCCACGAGATCGCGTGCCGGTCCTGCGCGTCGAAAGCATCCAGCCCTTCTTCGTCCAACAGGGCATCCAGACAAAAGCGGTGCGCGTCGTCGAAATTATATTCCGGCGGGCCGTTTTCACCTAGATTGAGCATCGCCTGCATTGTCCGGCGACGCAGGTCATTTGCTAGCGCGGCCCAGTCACGCCTGATGCCGTGACGTTGTCCTGCCGAGGCAAAGGCTTCGCGGAAGCCGCTGTGCCAATCAAGCACCGTGCCGCCGGTGTCAAATGTCAGCGCCTTGATGCCGGCAAGGCTCATGGGATCAGCACCGTTGCGCCCAGCGTTGTGCCGGATTCGATGGCTTCATGGGCCTTCACCGCATCCTTCAGCGCGTATTCATAGTTGATATTGGCATCCAGAATACCGTCACCGATGGCCTTGAACAGATCGCGCGCGGTCCATTCGAGGTCAGAACGTTTGGCGACGTAATGCATGATTGCCGGGCGCGTGATAAACAGCGACCCCCGGCGCCCGAGATCCTGGATCACGTCGATAGGTTCAGGCGGACCTGAGACATGACCATAGGCAGCGCAGACGCCCATCAATCGCAACGAGTCCAGCGAGTCTTGCAAGGTGTCTTTGCCGATCGCCTCGTACACCACGGCGCAGCCCTCGCCATCGGACACGTCGCGCACAACGTCCACAAAGCTCTGCTCTGAGCGCACGACCGGGTGGTCGCAACCCGCTGCACGTGCGACCTCGGCCTTTTCCGGTGTTGAAACAGTGCCCACAATGGTCGCCCCAAGGGCCTTGGCCCATTGGCACAGGATCAATCCCATACCGCCAGCGGCCGCATGAACGAGAATAGTGTCGCCGGGCTGCACCGCATACGTACGGTGCAACAGGTAGTGCGCGGTCATGCCTTTCATTAGCAAGGCCGCAACCTGCTTGTCGTCCAGCCGGTCCGGCAGGTGCAATAGCTTGTCAGCGGGATAGTTGCGAACCTCGGAGTAGCTGCCCAGGGGCGGGATGCCATAAGCGACACGGTCGCCAGTCTTGAACTCGGTCACACCCTCTCCGACACCTTCGACGATCCCAACGCCCTCGAAACCGATCACCACCGGTTCGTCTGGCACTGGCCACGGATGAGAGATGCCGGCGCGGTGGTAAGTGTCGGCGTAGTTAACGCCCACTGCTGTATGGCGCAGGCGTACCTCGCCCGGGGCCGGGTCGGGCACATGCCAGTCTTCCCATCGCATACAGCTGGGCGGTCCTTTCTTGTGGATCACTTGTGCTTTGCTCATCGTCCCCTCCTTCGATGTTAGTGTGTGATAGGTATGGGTTTCAGATTTTGAAAACATTCCTGAGCACCCGCAAATTCCCGGCAATTCGATTGCCTCCAAGGTCTTTGGCCAAACGTTGCAGAACATCCGGAAAACCATAATCCGGGATCGCGTTCTCTACTCTCGACACTTGTGCCTTGCTCAGCCCCTTGCGGATCATCCCTCCGGATGCGTCTATCCAGTCGCCCTTGCGGACAGCATTCACCACATCCGCGCCGGGGCCGGAATAAGGTGTGATCTTGTGGTGCCAGTGGATTGCGGCACGCAGAATCTCGGGATCGAGGCCAAGCCCAAGCTTTTCGTTGTCGCGCAGCGCCAGCGTCTGGGAAGGATCGAGATAGGCAAGATTCTTCTCAGTCCAGAGCCCGATGTCATGATAGACCAGCGCAGTTTCGACCATGGGGCGATGGACGCCCGCATTTCCAAGAAAATGCATGGCGTAAGTGATCACGCGATACACATGCCCCCGGTATGCCGGAAAATCGTCACCAATAGTGCCGCGATATGGGTCAAAGAGCCCTTCGACCCGATCGCAATAGCCTATGATTTCAATCATGCAGCGATTTCCTTAAGCTGCCTGAGGATATTGGCATAATTCCCTTCACCCTGTGCACCGGTGACAAGGTGCTGACGTTCAAAGATCATCGCAGGTACGCCCTGAACACCGCGGCTGGTCCAGAACTGTTCTTTCTCACGGACCTTTTCGGCACGTTCGCCGCTATCCAGCATCGCGCGGGCGGCATCGCGGTCCAGCCCAATCTGACCCGCAACCTCGACCAATACGTCAATATCCGCCACGTTTTTGCGCAGAGTAAAGAAAGCGGCGAACAGCGCCAGCTTGGCCTCATGCGCCTTGCCCTGCTCCTCGGCCCAGTCGATCAGCTGATGGGCGCGGAAGGTGTTGTACATGCGCATGTCGTCGGCATAGTTGAAGGTGAAGCCAAGCGCGGCCCCCATCTCGGTCAGACGCGCGCGCGCTTTGATCGAGCCTTCCAGCGTGGTGCCGTATTTAGCGGCAAGGTGTTCGCGCAAGTTCTCACCTTCCTGCACCATATGGGGGTTCAGTTCGAACGGGTGCCAGTGGATATCGACGTCGATGCCGGTCTCATGCACTGCACGGGCCAGTTGGTAATAGCCGATAGCGCACCATGGGCAAACAACGTCCGAGACGATGTCAACGCGGATGGGCTGGGTTTGGTCGGACATCGGGTCACTCCTTATAATTAGCGGCATTTGCGGCGGCAGCGGCCTCGGTGTCGACTGCGCCAAAGACGGATGGCCTGGGTTTCGGCAGTTGCAGCGCTGCCTGCGTGGCCGGGCGCGCATCGATCCGCGCAAACCAGCCGTTCAGGTTGTCCAGACCCGAGACATCAACCCCGGCCCAGAAGTGCGAGCGCGCCCAGGGATAGGTCGCAATATCGGCGATGGACATGGCATCGCCCACCAGCCAGTCACGCGCGTTCAGCCGGGAATCCAAAACCTCGAGCAGGCGGCGGGATTCATCGACGTAACGCTTGATGGCAAAAGGGTCGTCATGACCGTTGGGCCGCGCGATACGCTGGAAGAACATCGCCTGCCCCATCATCGGCCCGATGCCGCTCATCTGGAACATCAGCCACTGGATCGTCTCGGACCGCTCCCTGGGATCATGGCTCAGGAACTGGTCGTATTTCTCGGCCAGATAAAGCAGGATCGCACCGCTTTCGAACACCGCAAAATCGTTGTTGCCACGATCAACGATGGTTGGGATGCGTCCGTTTGGATTCAGCGTCAGATAATCCGGCGCCTTCTGTTCCTTTTTCGAAAAATCGACCGGCACCAGTTCATAGGGCAGATCAGCCTCGTGGAGGAAGATCAGTGGCTTCCACCCATTCATCGTAGGGGCGGTATAAAGCAGAATATCGGGCCGGTCGGTCTTCAAGAATTCAACCTCACACGGTGGCGCCGTATCGCGAGCGAGCCCAGCGGACGACGTCTGTCCCCTCTTCGCTGTCGATGACGCGGGCATATCCCGGTTGGGCAAAGCACCGGTTAAGCCAGCGTTGAATCGAGGGCCAGCGTTCAGCATCCAGCGCGAACCCGGCCAGTTCCGCCCCGCGCAGCCAGCTTGACATAGCGATATCGGCAACGCTGAACGACCCAGCGGCGTAGTCGCTGTCGCCCAGCAGATTGCTGATGGCGTCCAGCAATTGCGGCGCGTAGTCGGTCATGGCCTGTGCAACCATATCCTCTTTTCCGTGATCCTTGCCGAAGTAATACGGTACCACGATCCGCTGGCCGAACATCATGCCGCCAAGGACCTGCGCCATCTGGCTGTCGGCGAACTGCTGTATCTGCAGCGCCCGTTGGCGCAGCTCCGGTTGTGGTGGGATAAGACCGGGCAAATGCACGGTCTCTTCCGCCCAGGCGACGATATCCGCGCTTTCAGGGATAGGTGCCTGCCCCTCACCGGGCAGCAGAACCGGCACGGTTCCAGCCGGGTTGATCGGCAGAACCTTTTCCCGATTGGTGTAGGGTACGACCGGGTCCAGATCGTATCCGATGCCTTTCTGCTCAAGCGCTACCCGAACCTTGCGGACAAAGGGCGACACCGGATAGCCGACAAGTTTCACAGTCATCGCTTCAGGCCTTTTTCACGTCGCCGGCGAAGCGCGCGGCGTTTTCGGCGGCAAAGGCCCCGTCATCTGCGTTTTCGTCCCAGAATTGCGGCTGCGCCTTGGGGATGGTCAGCGCCTTCTGCACGGCCGGGCGCGCGTCGATCCGGTCGAACCAGGCCTTGAGGTTCGGCAGATCGTCAACCTCGACCCGTGCCCAGGGGTAAGCCCGCGCCCAGGGGTAGATCATCATATCGACGATGGAGTAGTCGCCCACGATATAGTCACGCCCGTCCAACTGGGTGTTCAGAACTTCCATCAGGCGGCGGGATTCCTCGACATAACGCTTGATCGAGAACGGCTCCTCATGCCCGTTGGGCGCTGCGATACGCTGGAAGTACATCGCCTGCCCCATCATCGGACCCACATGGCCGACCTGAAAGAACAGCCATTGCAGCGTTTGCGACCGGGTAAGCGGATCGTCTGACAGGAACTTGCCGTATTTCTCGGCCAGATGCCAAAGGATTGCGCCGGATTCGAAAATGGCCCGCCCCTCGGCCCGGTCATAGATCGTGGGGATCTTGCCGTTCGGGTTCAGCTTGAGGAACTCGGGGGCCTTCTGTTCCTGTTTCGAAAAATCAATGAAGGTCAGGTCATAGGGTACACCGGCTTCTTCCAGAAAAATGACCGGTTTGTAACCGTTCATGGTGGCGGCGGTGTAAAGGTGAATGTCCGGTTGGCTCATGGATATCTCCTCAGGGGCAAAGTTCGGGCCCGCGCGGTGTCGCGCAGGCCCGGTTGGTTCAGATTTCCAGCGTCCAGTATTTCTGCTGGTAGTCCAGCACGTCCTTGATCGCCTCTTCCGGGAATACCGTGCGGAACTTGTGGTTATCGGCAGCAATGACCTCGGCCATTTTGTCGATCATCGGCTGCGGGTCCATCTGTAGCTCGTCGCCGGCGATCAGGTCGCGGACCTTGCGGATCGCTTCCGGCGGCGTAATGCTGGTCGCCGGATCGTACCACTCGTCCATCTTGTCATACATCCGGTCATTGAACCCGGTTCGGTACGCGCCCGGATTGAGGGTCGCGACTTGAACACCCATCGGTTCCAGTTCCTCGCGCATCAGTTCCGCGATGGCCTCCAGCGCGTGTTTGGACGCGGTATAGGGGGCCAGATAGGGGAAGGTCAGGAACCCGGCGATCGACGAGACGAACACCACCTTGCCGCGGCCACCCCGGGCAAAAGCCTGCGCATAGGGCTGCACGAATTCGACGGTCGAGAACACATTGGTTTCGAACACGTTCCGGATGCGGTTCACGTCAACCTCAGCAATCGGTCCGGTATCTCCGATGGCGGCGTTTGCCACCACGACATCCACATCGGCACCGAAGCGGTCAAAGGCGGCCTGGCGGTCCTCGGCGCTGGTAATGTCCAGCTTGACTGTTTCCAGCGTCAGACCCAGCGCGTCCGCTTCTGCCTTGAGTGTTTCCGCCCCTTCCGCGCCGTGGGTCGTCGCGATCACGCGATGGCCCTGTTTCGCCAGTTCAAACGCCGCACCTTTGCCAAGCCCGGTGCCCGCACCCGTGATCAGGATAGTTTTGCTCATTTATCGCTCCTCGCCTCAGTCCTGCAGTTCCACGTCGTTGTCCAGACGCTCGAACAGCACGGCCTCAACCATAGTGGTTCCGACATTGCTGACCTGATGGGTCCAGGGGCCGTTATGCATGTAATCGCCATCCGCCACCTCTTTCACGACGGTCGAGCCGTCTTCGAGTTTGATGGATAGTGTGCCGCCCTTGATGAAATAGACGATTTCCTCGGGGTGGCGGTGCGGCTCATCCGTCGCACCAGGGGGCATTTTCATGCGGACCAGACGCGTGATGCCGGTGTTCACCAGCTCTTCATACATGTCGGGCGATGCCTCGTCGGCCAGCGGTGCACGCTGGCCTTCGGTAATCAGGGGAGAGTTGCTCATCTCATGAGCCTCCATTTTTGGAATGATTTCCGCAGGCGCGGATCAGGCTACTTCCGATACAGAGTTGGCACCGAAGACACGGGCCAGATGCGCGTCAAAGCGGGCGAAATCCGATTCCGCATCGGCGTTCTTCATCACATCAAAGGCGCCATAGGTCGGCAGCGGCGACATGCCAAAGAACTTGGCGTTCAAGTGCATCGGGCGCAGCAGATCGTCCAGCGATGCGCCTTCAAAGAACGGCTCGGCGGGGTTGTCGAAGGATTCGGCTGGTGCGTTCAACGTGACGGACAGCATGTAGTTGGTGCCGGTCAGGGCGCCGCCCATACCGTAGTTTTCTTTCGGGGCTTCAGCCACGCGGCCATCACCATTGGTCAGACGACCATCCATGCCGACCGTGTAAACCTCGTCCATGTACTTCTTGAACGACCACGGGACACCCATCCAGTTTACCGGGAACTGCATGATAACGGTGTCGGCCCATTGGTGGTTGGCGATTTCCTGCTCGACGTCATAACCTTCGGCGATCTTTGTCACACGCACGTCATGTCCGGCGGCTTTCAGGAACTCGGCTGCCCGGTTAATCAGCGCTGCGTTCAGCTCACCCTTGGCGAAGGGATAAGGCTGGTGGCCGTTCAGAATAAAAATGTTGCTCATGGTCTCGTCCTTGCGGTTTTCAGTGATTCAGCGGCCTTTCCGCCGTTCAGGTGGCAACTTGCTCACTGTGGAGGAAAAGACAATTAGTATACTTTTTGTAACCTACTACTTGGGTAGCCCTGCGACCCACTCGCTTGCGTGCAAGGGAGCCGCCAATAACCTCAATGATCCCGGACCGCACGCTAATCAGCGTTTGAATTGAAAAGATCGAAAAACCCCTGAAACCAACGTATTCCTGCCCCAGGAACACACCGCCCGTATGGCGCAGCCTGCGACCGCAAAACACGCTTCGAGCCTATATCGTTCTGTATGATTGGGCCACGAAAGGTCAGGCCATGCATTTTGGATTGATCGAATATGCCTCATCGTCATAGCGGCGGGAAGTGTGGCACTCACAAAGGTTCGGAGAGTACTTTACCGCAATGAGGGCAATGTCCCCGTCTGGCTTCAGTTTCAGCGTGGATGCGATCCCGGATCTGATCTGCAGCCCGGCGTGACAGGCCCAGTTGCTTGCGCAGCGCCTCGATCTCGGCCTCTTCGGCCTCACAGATCGTGCCATCCTCCAACGCTTTGCGGAATTCGCGCTCCAGACTGGCACGCCGACGGTGCAATTGATCGTTGAGACCGCTGGCGATGATACCGGCAGGCAAGGCAGCCATTCCGATGCCGATGACCGTGATAACAGCTCCGAACATCTTTCCGGCCACCGTCACAGGCGTCACGTCGCCATATCCTACGGTCGTCAACGTCGCCATCGCCCACCACATGGCCGCCGGGATCGAGCCGAACGCGTCGGGCTGAACTTCGTGCTCGGCCAGCCAGGCGCCGCTGGCGGCAAAGATCAGCATTACCATCAGGATGAAAAACCCGGCAAAGAAAGCGCCTGCCTCTTCCTCGAACACGGCAAGCAACATGCCAAGCGCGGGTGAATACCGGGTAAGCTTGAGCAGGCGCAGCATCCGGAACGCGCGCAGAATGCGCAGATCGATGGGAATGAACAGGTGCAGCAGAGCGGGCAATATCGCCAGCAGGTCGATCAGTGCCAATGGAGACGTCGCCCAGGACAGCCTGGACTCATATTCAGGATTTTCCGGCGCTGCCCACAGTCTTGCCGCGTATTCCACAACGAACACGGTCAGCGAGAAGCTTTCGAACAGCTCAAACGCTGCATTCCATTCGAAATAGATGGAATCTACCGTTTCCAGAATGACCGCCGCGACATTCAGCGTAATCAGGACGATCAGGGCAATGTCCAGAAACCGGGGGCCGTCTGCGTCCCGGTTGGGACGCTCCAGCCACCAATAGACCCCGGCGCGCAGACTTTTCAGGTCCTGTACAAAGCTACTCATGGCGGAATGTCAGCCAGGCCCGGGAAACGGGCACAACAATCTGCGACAGCAGCGCCGTGCCCCAGATCAGGTTGGCCACCAGAGCCGGGACGTGCGGAACAATGAAGAAACAGGCGATTGCCAACACAATGCCAAACAGGCGCACATCCCCTCGTCCGAAGTCGGAGGCAACACGATGCTCAATGATTGACCTCAGCACCCAGAGCATGGCGATATAGCCTGCGAGGCCGAAACATCCGATGGCGGCGTATTCGGTCGGATAAGGATCCCAGAATCCGATTTTGACCTCTGCGGCCAGTGCCACACCGACCAACACACCGCATACCATCAGAACAAGATGGGCCAACCACCAGATCACCAGGGTCGCGGGTTTCCTGTCCTTCGGCTTGGCATTGCCGGCAAAGTCGAAATAGATCCAGCACATGACAAACATCGACACTCCACCGATGACGAAATTGACCAGAACGTCCGGGGATACCTTGTAGATGCCCTTTTCCGACAGTGTGACGACGAGCTTGAAGAACCCCTCGCCCAGCACGATCAGTGTCAGCAGTGCAAAACGCTCGGACATATGCCCCAGTCGTGGCGCGAACCGCTCAAACCGCAGGACAGATATGCCCGGGATCATGTAGATCGCCTGTGTTGCCACCATTGCGATGCCAAACGCCCAATAGGCCAGCGGTTTCGGCAAAAATGCGATGATGGCAAAAACGATGGCGAAGAACGAGAAGTTACGGACTTTCTCGGACGTCATTGAGCGACCGGTAATATTCACCCGCCGCGCCCTGAAATACAGCGCCGCCAACATGGCCCGGTTGGCCGCAAAACCTAGTACGAAGAATGTCCAGCCTTTTCCTTCGATGGCCGGAATGGACGCCGCCATGAACATCACCGTACAGATCATCACGCACATGATCACACGGTGCCAGACATCGGTGCTCACATAGATCGAGTTGAAGATGCTAAGCTCGCCCCACGCGTACCAAAGTGCAATGAACACCCCCGTAAACACCAGGAATCCGTGCCAATCCAGGTGATGCGAGAGGTAGTTCCCAAGCAGGAATATGGTCACGACGTGAATCAGGTCATAGAATAGCTCGGCCCAGTGAACATGTTCATGCGCGTGGTCGAGGTCGTGATGATGCTGCGGCTTGCGCCACATCGGGTGGTCTTGCAGTGCCATGAGGGTGTCATTCTTTCTTCTGGGATCTTTCCGCGCGCCGCACGGGACATATTTGCTTGTAGCCCGAAAGCTTCGATTTAATTGTCATCGGTGCCGGTGCTTTCCACACCCTCCATCGCTGCTTCCCTGAATTACTTGACATGCTGGCGGTTTGCGGCCACTTAAGTTAGTAGGGGCAATAGATCAACTAGTATACTTTAGGTAACCTACTCTTGAAATAAATGGAGGCGACAGATGCGAGCACGCGTGGAACAAGACGAAAAAGGCCGTCGCACCGCACATGATGCATGTGTCGAGCCGTGCGCAATTGAACGTGGCATGCGGATTATTGGTGGCAAATGGACCGGCTCTATCCTGTGGCACCTGAAGGACGAGCCCGTTCGCTTCAATGACTTGGCGCGCATGGTCGGCGGCGCCAGCAAAAAGATGATCACAGAACGACTGCGTCAATTGGAATCTCAGGGCCTGGTCCAGCGTCAGGTTCTCGACACAGCACCGGTATCGGTCCAGTATGAGATTACCGAGCTTGGCTGCACTGCTCTGGGTTTCCTCGACGAATTGCGCAAATGGAGCGAAGGCTTGCCAAAGAGTGTCACTATTGACGCCTGATCAATTGCAACGACTGAAACCGAACTCCATTCCACCTATACGTCCGGTGCCCGAACGGGCTGCGACGGCAGATTTGGCGCGAGTTTATGATCGCACCAAACGCGGCTTCGGCGTACCTGTCTTAGCCCCGTAAAACTGTGCCACTATTTTGGTGTCACGGAAGGGATGATGGATGGCTCGGAAGCGGTATTCGGATGAAGATGCGTT